>JBDRTY010000004.1 GCA_039801085.1 candidate division WOR-3 bacterium
GTGTCCACATCATCATATGCCCAGTAGCTGACCGCGGTGCCGCCGGTGTCCGGAATCGGATCGCAGGAGCGGATCTCGCCGACCATGATGGTGAAGGGAATCACCCGCGAATAACCGCCGAGCGCCGAGACATACAGGGTGCAGGAAACCCTGGTCTCCGGCGGAATCACCAGCGTCTGCACCCGGAACGGGTCCGCCAGGTTGCGCTGGCTGCTGTCGGGCAGGATCAGCCCGAAGCTGGCAAGTGAGTCCTCAACCAGCAGTCTCGGATCCCCGGACCGCAGCAGGGCGTTGACATTACTGGCTCTGCCCAGTCCGGCGTTACGCAGGGTGAGGATCAGCTCCACCCGCTCCTGCGGGTCCAGCCGGCCGTTGCGGTTGCCGCCGGCAGCGGTGTCGATCACGCTCAAGCCCGCATACTCCAGGCGCGGTGCGCCCACCCGCAGGTTGATGAATGAGCTCCAGACCGAATCATTCGCATCCTGGCAGACCAGCGTGAACCGGATGACATGGCCGTTGGTGCAGGCCGGGGCAACTGCAAAGTGAAAGCCGTCCGGACCGGTGAATGCCGAGTCGTGCGCCGGAACAGTGCCGAAATCCCTCACCGAGTCCAGGATCGTGATCAGGGGGTCGGCAATCCGGATTCTGCCCGAGACCGAGCTTGCCCCCACCTCGCCGTAGTTCTTTACCCAGGTCGGCAGGTTGATAATCTCACCCGGGTTGATGATGCCATCACCATTGCCGCCGGCAGAATCATCAACAAACGACCGCAGATACATCACATACGGACTGTTTGGTGCCCGGGCAAGGACTGTTCCTTCGTAAGGAACAAACCCCTGCCCCGTTACCACCAGCGAAAACTCGCCCGGTGTAGCAGCATTAATTGACAGGGTAACATTACCACCCGGGTCGGTATAGCCATAGACATAAAACTCGCCCGGTTTCCAGGCACAGACCAGTGCATCTTTGACCGGAGTGCCGTTTTTCATCACTGTGACCGGTAACTCATACTGCCCCAATGGCACTGCCGGCGGATAGACTACGTCCGCATTCACCAAAGGACCGGTCCAAACCGTTAATGCCGGGTCCCCCAGCCAGAGATACATCCGGGCATTGTCCGTGCCTCCCTGTGATGCATAAAACTTCTGAATATAGGCGTTGGCATTGCAGAGCATCCACCCTAAATCATAAACCGGGGTCGGATAGTTTCGGACACCGGGGATGACAATGGTGAAAGTATCGCCAAGGCAGCGGAAAAGTGTTGAATCCCAGCCATGATTGGGAATCGTATAGGATGCTTCAGTTGCACCCAGCGATGCGACCGCGCCACCTGGATATTTCCTCATCCACGCTTCTCCCAGACAGGTCCCGACCGAAAGCACATGATTCAGACAGCAACAGTTGATGACAACCGGAGTTCGATCACCATTATTCAGCGCATTAATATGACTGATTGTCCAGGATTGGGACGATGCATCCCATGAGGACCAGTCGGTTTCCGAGCCGTGTCCGCGATAATTGATCACCACCCGACCCTCATTGATATCAGCAGTGACCATCGCATTGGTTCCTCCCGCTCCCCCCATAATCGTATCAAAGTTATACCGGTAAAGTGGATAGGGAAAGTTGTAAATACCACGGGTGCAGGCGGAATACTTTTCCGGATACTGCTCACTGTGTGCTGCCAGTCCGGCTTTAGCGGTCCAGTCACCCGCAGGCGGACTTTTCTCAAACATCAGTGTCTTCCTAATCTGGTTATCAAGATCACCTATACTTGAAGGACTGAAGCGTCCGACACCAAGCTCAAAGTAGTCATCACCGCCGGACGGCGGCTGGAGGTCGGCGTACCACATATCGGAAAAGCCGACACCTGGATAGGCATAGCCGGGCACTTCGTTATATTCACCGACCAGCAGAACCCAGCGGAGGACAGGCGGTGTATTACGGTTGTATTCTGCCCGGATCGAATCCTTGATTTCGGTAGTGGTCCACGAGGATTTGGCAATCACCCGGGTTTCAATCCCCCGTTTCTGATGCCAGTTCACAAGCGAATCCAGCCAGCTGCCGGTGTAATTTGAATGCGCAATCACCAGATAACGCACACCCGGGCTGTCAATCCAGTCAACATCAAGGTTATACCGTCCCGGATTATCAATCAGGGTGCGCAGGATTGGCAATGTCCAGGGCTCAACCTGATGGCGCTGGAAGGTCCCGGAATGGTTAACTCTGATAACCAGTTTCCGGGCGACATAAAGTTCCCGGCGTGCCGGATTGTAACGGACCGGATTGATTTCCACCGTGGCAAACGGCAGTCCGCGCCAGCTGGTCTGCAGTTTCAACCGGGCAACCGTCTCGGGATAAACCAGATCCTGCTGGTAAAAATTGTAATCCACAGTCCAATCCGGTGTATCCAGATCGGTCAGCGGTTTCTGTGCCGGATACACCAGAACATTGTTCACCGTCTCAAACTCAGTGACAATTACCTGCAGGTCCGCGGTCGCCTGATCTGGAAGAGCGAGATTGCGGATGATAACCGGCAGCTGAGGCCTGCCCACCTCTCCTGTCTGTGCCGGCTCACCGGGAATCTGCACCACTGTCCAGCTCTGACCTGATATCAGCTCCCTGCTCATATCCAGTCCCGGAAGCCCGATTTCGATTATCGTCGCCTGATCACCACTGGCGCTTATTGCCACTTCAGCCGGTGCCGGCTTCTGACTTGTAATCGGCAGCCAGCTGCCGAACCCGGCACTCACTGATAAAAGCAGCGCTATCAAAATAATGTTGTTTATCACTCCGCCTCCTTTTTATTTCTGATACTGCTTCTCGCCGAAAACCTCTCCGGTAAACACATACAGCTCGGCATTTTTATCCTGATAGGCATCAGGAGGCAATCCTGCCTTGCGACAGGTCCATTCCAGAAACTGTTTTCTATCCCATCCCTGTTCCACCGGCACCTGCGGCAGCAGCAGTCCGGAATGAAAACCCTTTCTGATTACCAGCCCGTGCCTGCCTACGATCACCGCCGCGGGGTCGTAAATCCGTTGTAACGGCGAGAGCACTGTAATTTCAATATCAATATCCTTCAGCTCCTCTGGCTCGACTGGCGGAAACCGGGGATCCTCAGTCGCCGCACTGATCGCCATATCCCGGGTTGCCAGATAGAGCGGTTTGACCGGTTCCACATAACCGATACAGCCGCGAAGCTCACCCTGCTTGTGCAGAGTAACAAATACACCCCGCATCTCCTTTAATCGCTCGCTTACCGGTGTAAACGCCGGAATTCTGCCATACCGGACATACTCCTCAATTGTCCGGCGGGCAATCTCAAGCAGATTTTTTTTCTCTTCCCGGCTCAACGCTGTCTCTGCACCTGATTCCGCTGCTGAACCTCCCGCATCCTGAACAAAAGCAACCGCACTGTAACCGACACAATAACCACCACGCTCACCGAGCACATCGCTGGAATTGGTCCGATGGAGAAGAACCGCCCGGCTGGCACCAAGCTCCCGGGCGGCGATCATCAGTGTCACAATCGGAAATCCTCCGCAGGCTAACGGCTTCTGATCCTGATAGGATTGCACCAGCGCCGCATAGAAACTGCGGGGATCAAGCTTCAGCATCAGCTCCACAGTCAGCGAATCGGTTGCCTTTGCCTCAGTATAGGAATATCCGTGATAGAGGTCAGAAGAGGCAAGCAGCAACACATTTTTGCCCCTGACTGCCCGGGCAATACCCTTACCCGCCGCCTCGCACTGTTCATAGGTTGGAAAGAGCAGCATGATCGGCACAATCCTGAAATTTTTCAGCACTCGCTGGAGAAACGGCAGCTGGACTTCAAGCGAATGCTCCTGAGCATGAACCGCCGGCAGTTCAGCAAAATATTTATCCTCCCTGATAATTGATTTTGCCAGCCCCTCATCAACCTCAACAATACCCAGAGGCGTCTCCCATTTTCCACTTGCGTAGACAGCGGCACGGTCAAAATCGGCGCGATGGCTCGTGCCCAGCATCACCACCGTCACCGAATCCATGCCGGCAAGCAGCTTGTAGGCATGGGCAGCAGTCAGCCCAGAATAGTCTATCCCGGCATGGGGCACCTGAATCCCGATTACCTGGCCCCCAGGGGCTGGCGGATTTGCCTGCCCCAGCAGACGGTCAATCTTTCCTGCCAGCTGCTGAGGATCGGCCGGATAAAACTGTCCGGCAACTGCTGATTTACGCACCATCCTGTCCTCCTTCGGTGCTGCACATAGAACAGCAAGCAGCACCAGCCATATGGTTATCAAACGGTTCATTCTAATTTCCTGACCATTTACCGCACCGGTCACCGTAACGGTCTATCACTTCAGCAGCACGGAAGGTCTCTACCACCTCACACCGGTTCGGACAGCCATCACACTCAAACACGCGGGTTGCAAACTCAGTCTGGGCGACCTCGAATCCGGCAAAACGGCTCGCCTGGCCGCTGGTTGCCTCAGCTGCAAGGATTGCAGCACCAATTGCTCCCATCACCAGAAAATATTCCGGAACGGTAATTTCCTGCCCCAGCGCCCGCTCAAACGCCGCCCTGACCCCGACATTAGCTGCCACACCTCCCTGAAAGAGTATTCTGGGTCTGATCTCCTTCCCTTTGGCAACCGTATTAAGATAATTGCGTACAATCGCATCACACAGACCGGCAATGATATCATCGGTCGGCACACCCAGCTGTGCCTTGTGAATCATATCCGACTCGGCGAACACAGTGCACCGGCCCGCGATGCTCACCCGGTTTTGCGCCCGCAAAGCCCGGGTGCCGAACTCTTCAATTGGAATCTGAAGCCGGGCTGCCTGATGGTCGAGGAAACTGCCGGTGCCGGCAGCACAGACCGTATTCATCGCAAAATCTACCGGAATTCCGTCCCGGAGAATGATAATCTTGGAATCCTGTCCGCCAATCTCCAGCACCGTCTGGACATCCGGGTAATAAGTCCCGGCTGCCACCGCATGAGCGATGATCTCATTCTTGACGATATCCGCCTGAATCATCACCCCGGCGAGCCTTCGTGCCGAACCGGTAGTCCCCGCACCCAGAATCCGCAACCGGGAATCAACTTCACTGCCCAGCTCCTTCAGGAGCTGGCGGATGGAATTGATCGGGTTGCCCTGAGTACGGAGATACCGATAGGCAACCACCCGGTAGTCCCGGTCAATTACCACCCCTTTCGTGGAGATGGAGCCGACATCAATTCCCAGAAACCCTTCGTGCATACTTCCGTCTCCGCAGCAGTTCCACAAATGCCTCCAGCCTTGTTACCAGGCCGGTGGTTGATGTGTGCTCATCAAACGAAAGAAAAAGCAGCGGTACCCCGCTCTGCTCCGATATCCGCTGCAAAGCCTCAAGGGCGATATTCTCCGGCATGCAGGTAAACGGGAATACCTGCACAATTCCGTCCACCCCGCGCATCACAAACTGACGTGCCTCCCCCACGGTCCGGATCGCCTCACCGCCCGGACACTCGGCAAGATACGGCTTTGCCAGTCTTCTCGACCGGCGGTACCCGGCGTCAATATGCAGAAGATAAAGCAGATGGTTATAAAGACAGCGCTCAAAAACAACCTCGGCTCCAAGTCGTGCCAGTTCCTTCTCAATCTCCTGATTTGCCCGCTGATCAACGGTGTAAAATATCTCGCCTACCAGCCCGATCCGGATATCTGCCCTTTTACCATTAATGCCGAAAAGACGCACCATTTTCTGCCTTGCCCGCTTCATCTCAGAAATTGTCCGTGCCTGCTCAATCAGAGTCAGAGCCGGACCCTTTACCTGCTCCGCCCCTTCAAAATCAACCGCCCGCCTGCGATTGAGCAGACGCCGGAAATCCCGGGTTAGAGCACTCTTTACCAACAGGCGGCAGACCGCCCGCATCACCCGCAACGGTGAAACACCAAACAGCTCCGGTATCAGTTTGAATATGAACCCGGATGCCGAATACTGACTTACCGGCACCAGCCGGAAATCCTGCTTTATCTGCCGCAACGCCTGCTCCTGAAGAAAATGATAATAGCCGAACCGGCACTTGCGTGCACCAGCCGCCATCAGAAGGATATCAGCACCCCGCTCCAGCGCCTCGGCGAAGTTACCCAGAGTAATCTTGAACGGCATACACACCAGCTCCGGCGCCAGCTTCACACCGATTTCAACCGTTCTTTTGGAAGTCGGTGGCGGCAGCACCACCTCGGCACCGAGTTCCTCAATGAACCCCTTCAGCGCCAGGGTATCAAAGCCGAAGTGAGGAATCCCGACCTTCATCAGACCTTCAGCATCCTGCCGCCGACCCGAATCTGCTCCAACGCCCCCGGTGCAGCAGCTCGACGAACGCCTCTACCCGGGTCACCAGACCGGCAATCCCGGTATGCTCATCAATGACCAACAGGAGAAACGGCACCCCGTTACTTTGTGCCCGGCTGCGCATGAACTCAGCAACCAGGGAATCGGGACCGCAACCCATCGATACTACCATGCAGAACCCGTCAACCCGGCCCAGCAGGTATTCAAACGCATTATACAGCTCCCGCTCATAAACCCAGCGGATATTGTGGGCAAAACCGGACCGGTTCAGCAACACCCTTTCCGGCAGTGACTCTTTCGTTATGATTTCATAACCATTCTGCCGGAAGGTCCTGATAATTGCCCCGGCGATAAACTCATCATTCAGATTGTAAAAATGGCCGATCAGTCCTACGGTCCGCCTGCCGGCTGCCGGCAGGTTATCCTCATTTCGCTCCCGCTTCCCTCTTTCCGACCGGAGCGCCCGACGCCACCCCTGCCATACCCGAACCGGATTGGCACAGATTGCCAGCCCGGCAGTCAGATGCGCCCGGGTAAAGTTTCCCTTGATACTGGGAGCGATCAGACGCACCTTTTCACCCAGAATCATCCGGGCAACATCAACGATACCGATCATCTTCGGACAGGCATAAAGTCCGTCATAAAGCCAGTCCAGACGGGGAAAGAAAATTGCATCCGCATGCTCCTTCAGATAAAGGAGATGTCCGGCAACTATCTTGATCGGCAGACAAACCTCACCTGAAACACACTTCAGCCCCTGCTCCAGAATCACTTCATCGGTCTGGGGACTGAGCACCACCTCCACCCCCAGGTTACGCAGATAATTTTCCCACAGCGAGCCATAACGGTAATAAAGCAGTGCCCGCGGTATGCCGACTTTCATCAATTCATTTTAATCCGGTTGACCATCAAGTCAATAACCAGACCTGTCCACCCCGATACCGCCGCTCCTGCCCGCCACCCGCCCACAGAGACAGACCTGTACCCATTCACCGTCAAACCGGTTACCAATTTAGACCACCCGTACCCCGACCGGCATAAACCCAGTGTCGACCCCGGATGCCCCACCTGAACCCCACCGGCCACATACCTGACCGGCACCCATCATCAGAGCCCCTCATCTGTACCAGAGGCTGCCCGGGGCTAGCCCCCCCTAATGAAGACCAGCGGAATAACTACAGGAAAATCAATGAGTTATTAAAAAGCATCCGGAACAGAATCTGTGCAGAACTTTACACACATGACCCGCACTTTTCTCTGTTCACTGTCTTTACAGTAATAAGTTCGGTCTTAAACGATTTTTACCGGACAATTGACATCACGATTGGTAATTTTAAAATAATAACATCGTGAAACACCGTCAGAACAGAGAAAAGGGCTTTATGGTCCGCAATCCGTGGCTGTGGACCGGAATCGGCATTGTAGTAATAATAGTCCTGCTGTTTCTTGCCCGGACCCTTTCCCAGCCGCCACCGAACAAGACCGATACCGGCAGGATTGCGCTGAAAAAGCAGAACCTTGATGCCTATACCCTGATGGCGGGCACGATTCAGTTTGATACCGCCCTGCTTGCCCCACTGGCACCGGATTTTCGCCAGCAGTTGCAGCAGCTGCTGAGAATGATCTCTAATCGGGAACTGGCTGATGTCATTGCCCGGCTGAACCGGATGCGCCGTAATTCTGCCTATGAATCCGGATTAATCCGGTTATTACTCGGTGTGTGCTATTACGAACTGGGACAGCCTGAACCTGCGCTCAGCGCCTTCCGTTCCGGGGTGAAGCTACTGGATACACTGACAGCACCGGATGAATATCTCCAGCGGCTTATCGCCGGGCTGGGATTCAACTGCGGCTATCTGTTTCAATTTTATTCCTATCCGGAAAGCGCCCGGCACTACTACACCCTGAGCCACCGTGCGCTCAGTTCACTGGCAGAAGCGGACCGTCAGTTTGCTGGCAGTCTGCTGAACAATCTGGGTCTCGCCCTGGAAACCCTTGGTGACACTGTTAACGCACAACGGTCTTATCTTCAAGCACTGAATTACCTGGACACAACCGGCACGACGCCGGAAGCGCTGCGCCTGCAGAAAAATCTCCGCCGCAACTTCAGAGCATCTCCTGCGGGTCAACATCAATCCTGACCCGGATCCGGGGATGCTTCAGTTTTTCCCGGTCAATTACCTTTGCCGGCATCAGGTTGGTGGGCAGTTTTACAATCAACCGGAACTGCGGCTTACCCTGCCGCGGCTGCAACCGCTTTACCGGACCAAGCAGTTCGACCCCCGGCACGACACCCAACTCTGAAACTGTCTCATTCACCCAGTTTAAAACCGTCCTTTCCTCACCTGAAAATTCAACCGCCACCAGCCGTTTATATGGAGGAAAACCTGCTTCTGCCCGCAGTTTCAATTCCTGGTCTAAAAACCTGCTGACTTTTCCCTGCAGGGCAAATTCCAGCAGCGAATCTTCAGGCCGGGTTGTCTGGATAATCAACCGGGAAGGCTTCCGGGATAATAACGATACGAGCAAACTGAAAGCCCGTTCCCGGGAACGGAAGTCGGGAATTGTGAATTCGGTGTCAAAATTGAGAAAAACAACCAGTCCTGGCACCCGTAACCGGTCCGAACGCAGCACTGTGCGGGTGCCCACCAGTACCGGAGCAAATCCGGTCGCTCCGGCGTCTGCCGCGGCAAGCTGAAGATTTTGAACGCCGCCGGTTACGCTCTGACACTCTATACCCAGCCGTTTCAATTCTCGAACGACCATATCGACACCGGGCGCCCGGTAATTGAAATTCATTCCCTGACACACAGCACACCGCTCCGGCGCCTCATTCTCCTCACCGCACACCCGGCATCTGACTCTGCCCGCACCCGAGAGAACATAGGGACTCTGACATCGAGAACACTTCAGCACCGTGCCGCAATCGGCACACTCAACATAACGGCTTAACCCCCGGCGGTTAATATAACAGAGGGCAATCTGCTGCTGTTTTAGTGCGTTCCGGAGATCGCGGAGCGCACGGGGAGAAACGAGCTCCCGACGGTGCTGACGCATGTCAACCACAAATACATTTGTCCGGTCAATGCGGAAATTAACCCGGTCGAGCAGATGATATTTACCCCGGCGCAAATTCCACCAGGTTTCAACTGAAGGCGGAGATGCAAAAACCAGGACCGGACAGGAAGCAAAACGGGCACGGGCAACTGCCACATCCCGGGCATGATAACAGGGCACCCGTTCCTCCTTGAATGAGTTAGCGTTCTCATTGATCAGTATCACCCCTGACAGTCTCCGGACCGGCACCCAGACCGCAGAACGCATACCAACCACCACATTGTTATTGCTGACAATTGCCTGCCAGGCCGCCCTCTGCTGTTTTTTCCCCATCTGATGGTGGTATTCAATTACCCGCTCCCCCCAGACACGCTGAAGCTGGGAAAGAAACTCCACCCGGTCCGCTTCCGGCATCAGTATAATGACTGAACCGTTACTGAACGCGCGCCGGATAAAGTCAAAAAGCAGTTTCTCAAATTCTGACCGCTGAGCAGTGACCCAGACTCCGAAATTGCCGGCCGTGAACGCCTGCTCCAGTTCTGGTGGCAGAGTGTTAGAACCGTTTTCTGCTGCGCCGATCTCAGAATTGACCGTTTCCACCTTCCCGGAAACAATCTGGGGCAGAATCAGTTCCAGCACCTCACCCAGATGGCACACATAGTAATCTGCAGTCCAGCGCAGCAGTTGCAGAAGATCCGGTGTGATAAACTGACGTACGACAATATCGATTACGGGCTGAATTTCCTTCGCTGAAATCGCTGCGTCTGCGCGGACACGGAGAACCGCGCCGGTTACTGTTTTCCTGCGAAGCGGAACCTGAACGATGTCCCCGGGATGAAGTTCACCCAGCTCCTCCGGAGCAAAACGATAGGTAAGCTCGTCAAGTGGTGTCCGGGGAACAACCACATCGGCAAACATCCACCTTTCAGCCATGGACCGGAAGGGAACCTCAAAAGCGCAGTTTAAACCGGTACCGGAGTGAATAACGACCGTCCATTGAACGTTCCGCTACCAGTTCATTCCGCCGGTTAAGATAATACTCAATCCGGAATGCCGGTTGAAAGTCATCGACAAAACTCTGGGTATATGACACATAAAGATTGCGAGTTACATACTTGCCCACAGTCACCCGTGCCGCTTCACTGCCCCCGATTCCGGTTTCCAGTTCCAGATAGTCGAGGCTGATATAATCCCGGACCCGTTTTGAAACCTGAGTCTGAAAATAACCCAGCACCCGCTCAGCCAGCAGGCGGGAAAGCAGTTCCTTCTGCTCCATTGCCGAGAGCTCATCCATGGTCACATTAAGACTGAGATAGGTGATAATCTGCGTCTCATCCCACACCGGCGGTTCAGCAGAAAAGGCAAAAACCGGTTCCTGAAGACTGCCGGTAACCTTGAGCTTCAACCTTTCCGGTCCGTTGGTGTGCCGGACCGACACCGGCAATTCAGCGGTAAGGTCAAGCTGCGGATTAAAGCTGCTGACATTATCAAAAAGGAGTCTGCCTTCACTAAGCCGGAGTGTATGATCAAGGTAATAAATTCTCCCCTGCCGGCTGACCATCTCGCCTGAATAAAGCACATCCTCTCCGACCTTGCGCACAGTCAGGTCCACGCCCAGCTCTATGTCCGCCTGAGGATTGCGGAGCCAGAGCCCCCGTTCCCCGCGTACCCGGATGTCATAATTGATATCACCCCCACCATTTCCGCCCGCTCCCGGCTGCCCCCCAAAGCCGATTGTCGCCAGCGCATCATCAATCCTTGCTTCACCACTGACCAAAGCCAGCTCTCCCTCCCGCCAAAAGACGGTAATATCGCCGCTGCCAATCGCATAGACTGCGGGAATCGGAACCGCCGACACACCGGTGAAATGAGTCTGATACCGCAGTGACTCAACCTGAAGGGCGGGATTCAGCTGAACAAAACCTTCGGCGGTCACCACCCCGCGCGTGGTTACACCGCTCAGCTTTTCGAGCACGATCCGGTCCTTCTGAAAACTCAGCTCGGCCTGAATCCGCTCCGCCTTGGCAGCAACTGAGGGAACAATCAAAATCCCGTCATTTACCCGGGCTCTTCCTGATAGATTCAGGATTCCCGGTTCCCAGTCTGCCTTAACCTGCGCATAGATTGCCCCTTCGGGAATTTCCACATAGGGTCTGGTCACTTTCAGAATCCAGATTCCCGGATCTGCAAGGCTGGCAGTCAGACTTGCATGCCGGATACTTAGCGCAGGATGACGTTCATATTGGACCACTCCCTTAACCTCACTTGTATCAGTATTATGCACAAACTTAATATAATCAATATCAACATTGTTTCTGGAAATGGTAAGCCGGCTTTTTAGAATGTTGAACTCAATTTCTGCAGCCGGTAACTTCAGCCCATTCACATCAAGCTCAACAGTAAGTGAATCGCTGCCGGCAACACGGATATCCGCGCTGCCGCTCACATCCAGCTTCAAGCCCGCAAGTGTCGCCAGGTTCTGAAGATTCAGCTGATGTCCGGTCAGATGAAGGGTCGAAATTGAACCGGCGGTCAGTTTCAGTTCGAATTCAGTCTTACCACCGGCAATTGATAACTTTACATCATTAACCGCCAGTGTATCTCGGTGGAGAGCAACCTTGCAGGAATCAATCATTGAAACGGTATCCCCTCTGATAATCAGATTCATGTCTCTGATAACTGCAGACAATCCACTGCTCTCCAGACTGACATCCCCCAGCATCCTCAGCTGGACCGAATCCTCTTCAAACTGGAGATCGAATTCCGGGCCGGTCCAGACGAACTGCGCCCAGTTCCACTCCCGTCCTGCCAGTTTTACCCCTTCGCCACCGACTGCTAATCGACCGGCAACCTGTTCACCGAGCCTGAACCCGACTCCCCCACGGCCGCTCAGATCTGCCTGAATCAGACCGGTGGTCACCTCAAATCCGTCGGCACCAAAGCCGGCAACCCGCACCAGACCGGAAAAATTCCAGCTGTCGCCGGCAATTGCCATTTTCAATCTGCCGTCTGCCCTGCCGCTCAAGCCGACTTTCAGAAGTTTGCCCGCGATCTTGAGATCAAAACCGGACATCTCACATTGAGCAAGCAGCATCCCCTTTTTGGCTCTGCCGATAAAATTGAACCTGCCTGCCGGTCCGTCAATGAACAGCTCCCTTAACTCTACCGCCTGATGCTCATAATTGATCACCGCCGCCAGCGTTTCGATCCCGAGTTCAGAAGCACTCCCTTTCAATCTGATTACCAGCGAATCACCTCCCTGCGCTGCCTCCGGTATCTTCAGCATTTGACCGAGTGAATTCAATCTGCCATAAGCATCAAGCCGGGCGCTCAACCCAAACTCTGGTAGATTTTGCATGAAACGGCTTACGGGCACACTCTCCATCGTAATTGCCGCCCGGAATAAAAAGTTGCTCAGGTTAAACCTGCCGTTGACCACCACTGCCCCCAGTTCCGGACTGCCTCCACTGATTTCCAATTCCAGCAGTGAATCAACCAGCGTGCAGGCACCGGTAAGCCGGGGCAGCTTCAGCTCATCTTTTTCCAGATCCGCAACCCAGCCATTTACCTCCACCCGCCTCCCCACCCCGGTTTTATGAACCCTTCCGCTTAATTGAGCCCGTCCGGGAATTTTCAAGATTTCCTGAAGACTGACCCCCAGTTCTACCCGGTCTATCGTAATCGCACCGGTAGTCAGATTCACATATCCGTCCGCGCTGAACCGAGAATGGGCTGTCAGAATCTCCAGATTCCTGACTGTCAGTGAATCGTTGTCCAGCGTGATCAGGGCTCCAGTCCGGGCAACTGAAATTTTTTCCTTTTCCAGCTGGAAATGAATCGAATCCAACTTCATTTCCAGCCGTGTGCCGTTAGCGTCCAGTCCCAGAACGAGACCGGCTGAGTCGATACGCAGCTGCCTGTTATACCATACCCGGCAATTGTGAATCTGCAGACGATGCACAGCAATATCCGGGAAGTGTATTGGCTTGAATTGTGATGGCCCGCCACCAGTGCTGACTGCTGTAATCCGGACATCCGGATTGATTATGTTCACCTCCTTAAGAACAATACGGCGCTGGAGCAGTGAGCGTAGATCATACCTTACTTTCACCAGCTCAAAGGAGTAGGTATCAGCTCCAACCATTACTTTCAAATCTCTGATCCCGGGAGAAGAAAATATATCCCCCTCAATACTTCTGTAAACCACCAAGCCACTGATTGACCTGCTCAACCCGGCTACCGTTCGGCGTATGACCAGTCGTGCCAGCTGCTGACGCAGAATAAAACCTGTAATCAGCACTGCTACTACTGCGCCAAGAAAATAAATGACCATCCTCCCGAGAATCCTCATAGCCGGTTAGAATGTATGCAGAATCCCGATGTAGAACCTGCCCCGATCTCCTGCCGGTGTCCGAATCAGCCGTTTGCCCCAGTCAAACCGGACAGGCCCGATTGGCGTTTTAATTCTGATACCGCCCCCGGCACCAACCTCCAGTCCTCTTAACCGCAGGTCATTTTGGTCAGCAACCTGCCCGCAGTCCAGAAAGCCGACAACACCAACCCAGCGAAGGATGTAAGGTGTGCGCAGCTCAAAATTGCCATTGATGACTACCGGGCCATAACGCCCCCCCGCAGCGGTATCCGGTCCCAGCGCCCGTTCCGGGTACCCACGCAGACTACTGCTGCCACCAAGTGAAAACTCCTCATAATAGGGCACGCGGAAAAGCCGGCCATAGGGCATAACTCTGCCCCCGGCAAATCGCAGGGCAATTACAAACTGATTCACGCTCTGATACCACCGGCTGTCCAGCCGTATCCGGATGAAATCATTATCTCCCCGGAACGGACCGCCTGCAACCTCAAACAGCGGCTGGAGATAAATACCTCGATGCGGTTCCAGAAAATCGTTCCGCGTATCGTAAATCAGATTCAGTGCCAGCGAATTGGTAACACCCCGGACGGTATCAGCTACAAACCTCAACCGGTTAAACATTCCCAGATGCAGTGGGGGCAGTAAATCCCTTCCCATCCCGGTTTCAATTCCATAATCCCGGAGTCTTGAGGAATCCAGTTGTTCATAATAGAAAAAGGGATGAGTCTGAAAATCAACCCGCTGAAAAAACAGGTAGGGTATGCGATAGTTCCCGTCCGCATTGATCCGATGACTTCCGGCAAAATCAGGGCTGTAACTGATTCCGGCTGATAGACGCTGGCCACGGTTTAAAAAGTTGTTGTGTTCCCAGTCAAAGGAAAAGAGCAGCCGGTTGGGCGGGGTCTCAAAACCGAACCCCAGACCAACCCCCTGCTGTTCCTGTTCCACCACATCAAAACGGATGTTAACACTTTCTTCAGGTGGCTGGTGGAAATCGATCATACCCGTCGAAGTATCCGGCCGGTAAATATAGTACAATGCGCGGGTGAAAAGCCGGGTGGCGTAGAGCCGGCGCTTTGCCAACTCCAGCCGCGACCGGGAAAACTTTTCGCCCGGTTTGATCTCCAGCGCCTGCAGAATCGTCTGTGTCCTGACCCGCTGATTTCCGCGAACAAACACTGACCGGACATAGCACAATGGTCCCTCAACTATTTCATATCGCACCGTGATCAGAGTATCATGATGGTCCAGACTCTCATCAACCTGAACGAACGGATAGCCCTGATTAAGATAAAACTCACGCAGCGACTGGATGCCACCGGCAATTTTATCGGCGGTAAAGAATTCGTACTCGCTGAATGGAATTACCTTTCTCAACCTTTCAGCGGAAAAGCTTAGATTCCCATTAATCACAATTGCACTAATCCGGCTCCTGGGACCTTCATTAATCCTGAATGTTATCACCCTTTGAGCGTTAGTGCCGGAAATCATTTTCTCAACACGTACATTCATAAACCCCTGTGACCGGTAAAACCACTCCAGGCTCCGACTGTCCTGATCAAGCAGTGCTTCCGATACCGGCATACCTTTCCGGACCTGAACAATTGTCAGCAGGACCCGTGCGCCAAAAGCCCGGTTCCCCTCAAAGCGGATCGATCCCGCCTCCATTCCGGTAACCACCCCAAGAATAACCGGCAATGCAATAGCCGAAATCATATTGAATTTACTGCCGTTTTTTCATCCGTTGAGAAAAACGGCGAATCAGTTTTTCCAGCTCCACCGCCCAGAACACCGTGGTACTGACTGCAAGTGCCAGAATCAGCTCTCCCGCGGACAGTGCCCTGGTTGTGAACACCCGCTGGGCAAACGGAATGTAGAGTAATGCCAGTTGCAGCAACAGGGTAAGGATAAATGTTCCCAGCAATGTGCGGTTGCTCATCAGGCCGAGACTGAAGAGTGAATCCCGCTGGGACCGCAGTGCAAAAGACTGAAAGAGCTGACTCATCGTCAGAACCGTAAATATCACTGTCCGCCAGCTTTCACTGTCATTTCGCCACATAACCCAGCCGGCAAAAAGCGAAATCAGCCCGAGCAGCACACCGGACCAGAGAATATTAAATGCCAGCCCGTGGGCAAAGATACTTTCCTGCAGCGGGCGCGGTGGCCGGTGCATGACATCGCGTTCCGGACCCTCAATTCCCAGTGCCAGTCCGGGAAGACCGTCAGTGACAAGATTAACCCAGAGAATATGCAATGGCGTCAGCGGCAGTGGCATACCCAGGAGCGGTGCCAGAAGCATCACGATAATTTCACCGGTATTGGAGGCAAAAGTATAACGGATGAATTTGCGGATGTTATCATAAATTGTCCTGCCTTCCTGGACTGCGGCGACAATAGTAGCAAAGTTGTCATCAAGAAGCACCATATCGGCCGCCTCTTTTGCCACATCAGTACCTGTAATGCCCATCGCCACTCCGATATCCGCTTTTTTTAACGCCGGGGCATCGTTAACACCATCCCCAGTCATCGCCACGACCTGATTGAGACTTTGCAGTGCCAGCACGATATTCAGTTTGTGCTCTGGTGCAACCCGGGCAAAAATACTGGTCCGGGCAACGAGCGGTCTGAGTTCCTCAGGTGATTTCTCTGCCAGATCGTTTCCCGTCAGGCAGTCAGAATCTGCATCCGCGCCTCCAATGCCGATATCATTGGCGATATACCTGGCGGTCAACGGATGATCACCAGTTATCATTACCGGACGGATACCGGCCTGCCGGCATAACCTGACTGCGTCCCTCACTTCTGGCCGCGCAGGATCAATCATTCCGATCATGCCGATAAAACACAAACCCTGTTCAATCCCCTCCCTACATCCCGCCTCCTCACCTGGTTTCAACGGACGGAAGGCAACACCAAGTACCCTCATTCCCTTTTCACTCAGCCGGTTCTGGGCATCAGTGATCCGCTGTCGCCACTGCTGGTCTAGGGGCCTGAACTTCAAATCCGATAAAACCGAACTGGAAACATCAAGCAGCAGATCAACCGCACCTTTAGTAAAAATCAACCCTGCCTGTTCCGGAACCAGCTGCCGGATGGTCTCCAGGAGTAACCGCTCATTGCCGTCAACCTGAAACTCAGGTGTCATCAGCCGGTGGAGAGTGCTCATTCTCTTCCTTTCCGACGAAAAGGGGACTTCACCAATTCTGGGCAGAACTTGCTGAAGAGAACGCTGATGAATGCCCAGTCTGATCCCGGCCAGGAGTAACGCCGTCTCGGTTGGGTCCCCTAGCAGTCGGACATTATCCCCCTGTATTTCCAGCACCGCATCATTACACAACACCGCACCGGCACTGAGCAGCAGTAATGCCTTTCCTGCAGAATCATGCTTTATGGCTACTCTGCCTTCCTGTTCAATTGGCAGATTAAGCTGATCACCGGCAACATCCAGAATTGTTACTGTCATTTTATTCTGAGTCAGCGTTCCAGTTTTATCCGAACAGATAACTGTTACCGAGCCCAGCGTCTCAACCGCATTCAGTCGTCGAATCAGAGCATTGCGATTGAGCATTCTTCTCGCCCCCAGTGTCAATGCAATCGTTACTACTGCCGGTAACCCTTCCGGCACCGCAGCCACTGCCATGCTGACCGCTATGAGAAACATCGTCCGCCACTCACCGCCGCGCAGCACACCAAGCACGAAAATTATCCCAACAATAATCAGCACCGCCACTGCCAGTTCCCTGCTTAGGCGTTCGAGGCGTTTTTGGAGGGGTGTCGGTTCCCTTTTAACCGTCTGCAGAACAGCCGCAATTTTCCCCAGTTCTGTATTCATGCCCGTTTCGGTCACGACCATCAGACCTTTGCCGGCGACGACTGCGGTACCCATGTAGACCATATTCCGGCGTTCCGCGATAGGTGTTTCACCGGCCATCTCAAATGTACAGCTGGGGTTCTTATCAACCGGCTCTGATTCACCGGTCAGTGCCGCTTCGGAAACCCTCAGATTAACCGCTTCAATCAGTCGCCCGTCAGCCGGAATATGCCCCCCTGCCTCCAGCAATACAATGTCACCGGGAACCAGCTCCCGGGAATAAATTTCCTCCACATGACCGCCCCGCCGTACCCGCACTTTTGGCACTGCCAGTTGCTTTAATGCCTGCAGTGTCCTCTCTGCCCGGTACTCCTGGATAAAGCCAAGCACAGCATTAAGCAGGACAATTGCCGCAATCGCACCTGCATCGATAAATTCCTTGAGAAAAACTGAAACTACACACGCCCCCAGCAGCATCAGTATCAGCACCGAAGTGAACTGCGACAGAAATATGGCAGCCGGACTTCTCCCACCTTGTTCCCGAATCTCGTTCCTGCCAAACCGGGTGAGCCGCTGGTGCACCTCAGCCGGATCCAGTCCCCGATCACGATCTACCTTTAACTCTCTCAGCACCTGATTGATCGAAGTCCGGTGCCAGCTTTTCATGCCGATAAAATCAGGATTAATTTCTGAATATCAACTTATGGGGCTGATTTATTTACCACCCGACTCTTCGGTCTTCTCCTTCAGAATTTCAGCAATCATCGCCAGAGCACTCAGCACGCCGCTTGCCTCATATGGGACAAACATCTTTGTTGCCTTGCCTTCTGCCATTTTTGCCAGCGCCTCAAGGTATTTTATAGTGATCAGCTCCCGGGTGGGATTCCCGCGGTGGATTGCACTGTACACGCGTTCAATTGCCTGAGCTTCACCTTCTGCCACCGTCGTCAGTTTGTAACGCTCGGCATTTGCCACCCGTTCGATCGCCGCTGCCTGCCCCTCGGCTTCGAGTATCTTCGCCTGTTTCTCCCCCTCCGCCTTAAGGATCGCTGCCTGCCGCACACCCTCAGCCTCCAGGACCAGTGCCCGACGGTCCCGCTCCGCCTTCATCTGGCGGTGCATTGCCTCAGTGACATCTGCCGGCGGTTCAATCCGCTGAAGTTCAACCCGCGTTACCTTCGCACCCCATTTGTCGGTTGCCTCATCCAGCACATCCCGGAGTTTGGCGTTAATCCGCTCCCGCGAAGTAAGTGACTCATCAAGTGTGAGATCACCAATAACATTCCGCAGATTGGTCTGCGCCAGTTTGATTGTCGCCAGTCGGAAATTGGCAACATTGTAAAGCACTTTCACCGGATCGGTGACCTCGTAATAAACGATCGCATCTACGGTAACAGTTGCATTATCCTTGGTAATCACTTCCTGCGGAGGCACATCAACCACCTGCTCCCGCATATCCACCTTGATCAGGCGCTCCAGGAATGGAATTATGAAGTTTAAGCCCGGCTGAACCAGCCGCTGATACTTGCCCAGCCGCTCCACTGCACCCCGCTGATAGGGCCGGACAATCTTCAACCCAAGTAATGCCCAGATGAACAGAAATATGGCTGCCACAATGACAAAACCCATCTTTTACTCCTTGGTTATTGGTTCAACAATCAGCCGGGTCCCCTCCACCTTTCGAACCCGGACTCGGCTGCCGGCAGCAATCTTCACTTCCGATTCTGCCAGCCACTCTTCACCGCTGAGCTTAACCCTGCCGTACTCCGGCGGCACAATTTCCTGAACTACCAGCCCCTCCGCTGCCTGATACCTGAGCGCACCTACCGGCTCCGGTTCCGGACGGGTAATCTTTCTGCCAATCCACTGAGCAAGAAAAACACCCAGCCCGGAAAAAAACAAAAAGGCGGCATAATGAACATAAGGATTGTGAATGAAAAGCGCAATTATGCCCGTAAGCAGAGCACCGACTCCGAACCAGATTATCACCAGACCGGGAACAAACATTTCCAGCACCGCCAGCACCAGCGCGAGAATAATCCACACTCCCGGTTTTATCACCGGCATAATATCCTCCTTGAACTGTTTACTCTGGGTAATATTGCGGCTGGAATTAGAAAAGTCAAGCCGGAAGTCAAAACCAAACGCCGGCTAATGCATCTGAGATTTGTTATTTATGGTTATGGAATACCGTTATTTCCCCGCTCCTGCCGAATCAGATTAAGATTACTCCTTACCGGAAAAACCATCGTCAACCGACAGCCGCAACCGGATCAGCGGAGTATAAACCGGGCCAGCAGCACGAAGTTCGCTCTGATAAACAATCACCTCTGAAACCAGCCATTCTGAACTGATGAAGGATTTACCGCTAATAAACTGAGCATTAACTGGCTCCCGTAACCGCCCCAAAGTAAGATGGGGACTAAATGGTCTTTTTTCAGGTACAAACCCGATTTGCTGCAGTGCCTGAACTACTCTTTTCTGGAGTACAGTCACTCGGTCCGCGCCCGCTCCTACTCCTGCCCAGATCACCCGCGCCCGGTTCATACTCGGGAAAACCCCCAGACCGGCCAGTCGACAGATAAACTCAGGAAAATCGGATATTGATTGTCTCAGAGCGGATTCTGCGTTTCCAATGAACTCGGGGGTTACATCACCAAGAAAAGCTAATGTGATATGCATCTGCTCCGGCTTCACCCATTTCACAGGGAATTCTGTTTCTACTTTCAGATTTTTCAAGAGCTGAGCGAGCTCACCTTTCACCGTTGCTGAAGTATCAACCGCAACAAAACTCCGAATTTTTTCAGTCATGGAGATAAAATGCCCGGATAGCAATAGAAGTCAATCGCGATATTTATCACAGCTTGAAAGAGCACCACTACGGCGAATGCCGATTCTTTTTATCCGGAGATTTATACCGGATCAATCTGAAAAACTTCCAGGCCGGACTGGGTAAGAGTGTGTGAATTACCCAAAGCAGAATCTGTTTGCGGGTGCAGGGAAAGTTTTTGCCGGCTCGGATCTGATTTCGGGATGAATTGACACCTGCCCGGAAGCCGGTCATGACTGAATTTAACCGCAACGGATTCTTAAATATATGGCGCACAACCCAGAACTTCGAAAGAAGCCAGTTATAGGGGGATGGGAAATATTTATTAAAAACGAGAACGCCGTTCCGGACATAATAGGTTGTAATCCGGGGTGGAGAAAACTGACGTCGGCGCCGGCGGTGCAGAGTGATAAAATCGGGTTTGTAGACGATTGTGGAACCGGAGAGCAAAAACTGAAGTGTAAGGTCCGCCTCCTCAAATCCCCAGAAAAAATCCTCCGGATAACCGCTGATTTGCCTGAGGGCTGAACCCCTGAAGACGGTCCCACTACCATGAATAAAATGCCCCCGGAATCCATGATTCGCATCTCCGGCCCATGCAAATACTTCCCAGTCTTGGGTCTCACAGGACTGATCATAGAAATTGACCACCCGCGTGCACAGGACATCGATTTTATTTCCTGAAGTTTCAAGAAATTCAACAATATTTTTAATCGTCGTTGAATCTGCCGGCTGAGAATCGTCATCATATTGAAAAACATATTTCCCCCGCGCATTCTTGAGAAACAGGTTACGGGCACCGATCCCGATGTTATCTTCGGTACGGTACACGATTACTTCACTACAGCCTCTAAACTCCTTCTCCAGCATTTCTTGCGTATCATCAGAAGAATGATTGTCGACCACAATTATTTCCTTGTTCGGATAACAGTCCGTCAGCAGACATTTGAGCGTGGTCCTTAGTTCCCGGGACCGGTTATAAGTCAATATACCGATGGAAATTAATGGCAATTCTGACACAGTGTCCTCAGCTAAGGACTTTCCTATGCATTAAATCTGCGCATCTTCTGAAGAAATGACCTCACAAATAATAAACTAACGCCAGAGCCTGAAGCCTCAGCCGCACCGTGATCTGTTCAAAATGCGCCTTAACTGATCAATGGCAGTCCAGGCGGCACGCTGCTTAATTAAACTCCGTGTACCGGAGAAGATACATCGCAGAACCCGTTTCTTTTTGCCTGCGAGCACACCGATATATACCAAACCCACCGGTTTCGACTTTGTTCCGCCTCCCGGCCCGGCAATGCCCGAAACCGCAACTGCACAATCGGCACCGGTTATCCGGATCACCCCCTTAAGCATTTCATTAACTGTCTCCTGACTAACCGCCCCGTACCTTTCCAGAGTTAATTTACTCACACCCAGCAGATTCACCTTGATATCATTAGCATAGGCAATTATCCCGCCCCGAAAATAATCGGATGAACCCGGGACGCTGGTAATCAAATCCCCCACTAACCCGCCAGTACAGGATTCAGCAGTTGCAACGGTAAGCCGATTTTTACGGAGCAGTTCACCAACAATTTGGACTAAGCTCTTATCACTTAGGGCATAGACATTGTCCCCTAATAATTTAGCTGCAAAACTGGCACAGTTCTTGACACTGAATTCGTCCGGTCCGCTAAAAACCAGATCCAGACCGGAGACTGAAGGGTAATAACCAATTTGAACGCGGAAAAACTTTTTCAGGTTCTTTTCAAGCTTCGGCGCTAACTGTGATTCAATCAGACCAAAGGTTCTAACCAGGGCGGTATATATTCTTTCGCGGTTGACAATTTTATTTTTTAAATAATCTACAATTCCGTCATTAAACAGTGCTTCCACTTCCTGCGGAACCCCGGGGAGGAGAATAATAATACTGCCCTGGTGTTCAATTGCCATTCCGGGAACCATGCCAATCGGATTGGGGAAAACCGTCACTCCTTGGGGAACATAAGCCTGCTTCTCCGCAAGCTTGGGCATTTTCACCTTCCTCTTTTCGAATATCAGCTGAATTCTTTTTCTGAGGGCAGAGTCCATCCGCAATGGACGATTGATCAGCCCGCATACGGCCATAAGTGTCCGGTCATCATCGGTCGGTCCGAGACCGCCAGTAATAATTATCAATCTAACCCGAGTCAGCGATTCTGCCAGCGCCAGCTGAATGTCTTTCTCATCATCGCCAACTCGAATTATCCGTTTAACGCTGATACCTAGCTCTGCCAGACGCCGGGCAATAAAAGCAGAATTTGTATCTATTACGCTGCCCCTCAGCAGTTCATCACCAATTACAATCAACTCACAAACCATTTTACCCCCTTAAAGGCGGCAAAATGAACAGCAGTAATCTCAAAACCAGATTGGCGCAGATGCCCGCCAAAACGTCATCCATCATTACTCCCCAACCACCTTTTAATCGCTGAACACGATCTATAAAGGGGAGTTTTAAAATATCAAAACCGCGCCAGAGAATAAAACCGACAGCCAGCCCAAGTATTGAAACAGGATTGTAAAAAAAGGTAATGAAAGTTCCTTCAATTTCATCAATAGTCACCCGGGACGGATCTTTCCCCCAGACCTGCTCCAGATCACCGGCAACCCATACCCCGAGAAAGAAAATAACTATGATCAACAGAAGCGACAGGAGCGGCAGTCGTGCCAGGAAATAAGCAGGCAGAAGCGTAAAAAGGCTTGTTATTGTGGCTGGGGCAAAAGGAAAATAACCAGTATATATCCCCGAACCGATTAGGGACTGAATTTGAAATTTAAAACCCTTCAATTCGGATTGAGTATATAAATACTAACGCCGACGGCGCGTCGGAAACCGCTCTTCTGTCTCTACTACCAGATTGGCAACAATGAAGATTGAGGAGTAGGTTCCGAAAATAATGCCGACGGTCATTACAAAGGCAAAATCCCGAATCTCCGCTGTAGCGAGAACAAGCAGAGCAATCGTTACAAACAGTGTGGTCAGACCGGTAATAACCGTGCGACTGAGAGTCTGATTGATAGCAAGATTGGCCACTTCGGCAAAACTTTCCTTGCGAATTTTCCTCGTATCCTCTCGAATCCGATCGGAAATCACGATTGAGTCGTTGACCGAATAACCAATGACTGTGAGTATCGCTGCGATCAGCGTTGTCGTAATTTCCTTGTTAAAAAGCGAACAGAAACCAAGAACAATCAAAGTATCATGAATCAGGGCAAGAACTGCTCCAGTTCCAAATCTGAAGTCAAACCGGAAACTTACATAAATAAGGATTCCAATAATACCAAGCAGAATTGCCAACAGCACCTTACTCTGCAGTTCCTTGGAAATACGGGGTCCGACCGCCTCATCCCGAACAATCTCAAATGTAATATTGGGAAAGGAAGCAGCAAACTGCTGGCGCAAACGGGTAGAAAATCCCGATTCATCTCCGGCCTTATCCCTCGGTTTTACCCGGATGAGAAAATCCCCGGTTTCTGTCTGTTGAATTGAAGCTCCGCTCTCTCCCATCGCTGAGAGTACTGAACGCACCGCATCAATCTTCACCGGCTGGGAGAAATGCACCTGCACCAGACCGCCACCGGTGAAATCAACTCCGTAACGGAACCCTTTGAACACAATTAAAAGAACACTAACCAGCACAAGCAGCAAAGAAATTATAAAGAAGATTTTGCGGTTTTTAATGAACTGTATGTTAGTATTGCCGATAAGTTTCATATTAAATCCTCAGGGTTTTGACTTCAAAACGGGAAAGAAACAGGTCGAAGATAAATCTGGTCAGGAAAACTGCGGTCATAACATTGATAACCAGACCGACTGCAAGGGTAATGGCAAACCCCCTGACCGGACCTGATCCGATAAAATACAATGCAATTGCTGTTATTATCGTCGTGGCATTAGCGTCGATGATCGTAACCAGTGCCCGTTGGTACCCGGTGTCAACTGCTGCCATTGGTGTCTTCCCCGATTTCGACTCTTCGCGAATGCGTTCAAACACGAGCACATTCGCATCCACTGCCATTCCAATCGTCAGGGCAATACCGGCAAGACCGGGAAGGGTCAAGGTCGCTCGAAGTGCAGCCAGAATCGACAGCAGCAGAAAAATATTGAGAAACAATGCTAAATCAGCAAGGATTCCACCCGCCCCATAGTAAACCAGCATAAACAGAAGCACCGCAATCGCACCGACCGCACTGGCAATCAGACCCCGCCGGATGGCATCGGCTCCAAGGGAAGCGCCAATCGAACGTTCTTCCACAACTACTACCGGTGCCGGCAGTGCACCAGAGTTCAGAACAATTGACAGATCCTTGGCCTTGTCGCCACGACGGTCGTTCATGGTTATCTGCCCCCGGCCGTTCGGAATGCGCTCCTGAATACGGGGAGCAGAACGTACAACGCCATCCAGTACTATTGCCAGTCTGCGACCAACATTCCGGCCCGTTACCTGAGCAAATCTGGCAGCACCCTCGCGGTCAAGCTCAAAATTGACCACCCAAGTATTTGCCCGTTCAAGATCTGCACCCTGATAGATTGCCGGTTCAGCCCGACGCAACCGGGTACCCACCAGTTCCGGCTCACTTTTCAACAGATACACCCGCACAACCTTCCCATACTCTTCTGCCTCCACCGGACCAAAACGGAATTCATACCCCTGGGGCCAGAATTCTCTGCCCTGCAGTAAGAGCCGGGAAAAGGCTGCAGTATCATCGGCAGCAATCATTAAATCCAGCTCATCTCCTTCATCCTTTATGTAACTCAATAGCGAACCGGGTATCCCTCTTTCGGATGTAGTGTCCGACTCAACGCGGCTCACGGTATCAACAACTGGAGTAATCAAACCTGCCGTCTGAAGTTTCTCATCGATTACTTTTAAGGCATCGTAGACTTTAGCCTTCTCTTCAACCAGCTGAAATGTCAGGTGCGCCGGCTGTTTGATGATATTTAATGCCCGCTCGCGGTCGACTCCGGGTAGTTGAACCAGAATTCTGCCTTTATCTGTTTTCTGGATCGTGGGTTCAAAAACACCAAACTGATCAATTCGATTTCTGATTACTTCCAGTGCCAAATCCGGCGCTCTTCTTGCCTCCTCTTCGCTCAGCTGACTACGGTCAATATCCAGAACCACATGCATTCCTCCAACCAGATCCAGCCCCAGATGAATAATTCTTTTTTCATAAAGAGCAGCCTTGTGCCGGTTAAATTCAACCATCTCGGTGAGAACTGCCTGACTGTCTGCTCTGGTTACTGCCTGTGCCAGTTTCTCCTTAAGGAAACGTTCCTGGCGTGGAAGAAGGATATATAACTGGAAACTGGGCCAGAGCAGAAAGCCGGCAATGATTATAATCACCAGCCAGACTGCAAGCCTTATTCTCGCACCTCTCAAGTCCGCACCTCCTGAATAATCCTTTTCATTTCAAACACTGCTTCCTTTAAACCAACAAAAACCGCCCGGGCGATGATCGCAAAACCGATGGAAAAACCCTGGGCAATATTCTCCTCGAGTATCGGAACAACATTGGAATAATCCAACCCATGGCCGACATGAACAGTCAGTCCCGAAGTCCGCGCTGCCTCCGCGGCAATTTTCAGACGCCTGAGCTGCAAATCGCGCCGCACCCGATCCTTGCTGTAACGGTCAGTGTTCAATTCTACAACTTGAGCCCCGATCTCTGCTGCGCTCTTAATTTGATCCGGATCGGGTTCAACGAATATACACACCCTGACCCCTGACTTTTTCAAAGATGCAACTATTCTCTGCAGTGCCCTTTTCTGTTTTATGACATCAAGCCCCTGTGTGGTAGTGACTTCAGTCACCACCTCCGGCACAAGCGTGACCTGAGCAGGTTTTATTCTGCGAAGAAAGTTAACCGTTGATGTTACTGGCGCAGCTTCAACCGTCAATTCAGTTTTGATCGTTTGGCGCAAAAGTTTGACATCGCGGAAATTAATATGTCGCTGATCCTGTCGCAAATGAACAGTAATGCCATCCGCTCCCCCCAGCTCTACGAGCGTTGCCGCCTGAACCGGATCGGGGAAATTTTCGCGCCGCGCCTGGCGTAATGTGGCAATATGATCGATATTCACCGACAGCAAACGCATTATGCGATTTTAGACAAGAAATTTAATACTGTCAAATTAAATCAGCGGGCATTAATCTGCCCTTCTTTCGGTTCTTAACCAGTTATATTTAACCCGTTTCCCGAAAAAGTACTGCCAGTAACCGACAATTAGTGCCCAGTTAACCCAGATATAATACTGCGGCAGCAGAAACTTTCTCAGTTTTCCCTTTGCATATGGAACCAGCGGTGTAGTTAAATATGTAAGAAGCTGCAGAATCAGTAAAATCCGGAAAAAGGGTATCGTTACTTTAATCGCGGACGCAATTAAAATTGATAGCAGAATGAAGGGAACGAACCACCGGAGATATTTATGCGAAAATAATACCCAGGCAACAGCTCCATATTTGGGTAATAAAATTCTGCTGTACCGGAAGATCTGCTGAACATTACCGCGATTCATTCGCGCCTTGCGACTGAATTCGATTTCTGGGGGTTCAACTTTGGTCCAAGCAACTGATTTTGGCTCATACACTGACTTGTATCCCTGCTGGAAAACAAATATCCCCAGCACATAATCATCGTTGATAATATCATGCGGTAATGGTCTGACAAGGGAACGACGAACGAACATTGCGTAACCGGAAATACCGACCGTACATCCAATCATCCCTTCTAATTCCTTTAATTTGTTTTCATACCGGTCCCAGATGCTTTCTGCAATATTGCCCTCTTTATTCCGGCGGACATAGGCGGTTGCCACCATCCCCACTTTCGGATCACGAAACCGCTCAACACCCGCCTTTAACGCCTCGGGTTCAAGCAGGACATCGGCATCCGTAAAAAGAATAATTTCCCCTGATGCTTTTTCTGCGAGCATGTTAATAACCGCACTTTTCCCCAATCGTTCATTCACAGTAATCAGTCTGATTCGACTGTCACTTTCAGCAAAGCTTTGGACAATTTCATTTGTTCGATCCGTAACGGCATCAGTGCCGACAAGTATCTCCAGTTTATCCGCCGGATAATCAAGTTCCTGACAATTACGCAACTTGGTACCGATCGTCAGCTCTTCATTCCAAGCGGCGATCGCAATCGTCACACTGGGAAACTCCTGATATTGGGGCAAATTGACTCTATCTTTATCCTTACGACGAATCTTCACTATCAAAAAAAGAACCAGCGGAAAGATAAACCAGTGATACACAAATAGAATCAAAGGTGTCCAGAAAAGTAAAACGGCGGTCAGGTCGAACATCATCACTCCTTAAAAGAGAAATAGGCCAAGACCTTCTGATATAGCGCGAGATGTTTTTCCGCCGTTTCCTTCCAGGTAAACTGATTAACCCACTTGCGCCCCCTGATTATTATTTCACTCCGCAGCTGCTCGGATGTCAGAAGCTGTCGTAATTTAATCTCAAGAAGATTGGAGTCGCTGGGAGGAAACAGCAGAGCTGCATTGCCAGCCGCCTCGGGTATTGAAGAGGCATCAGACGCAACCACTGGACAGCCGCAGGCCATCGCTTCCAAAATCGGCATGCCAAAGCCTTCATACCAAGATGGATATACCAAACACTGAGCTAAATTGTACAAGCCCACGAGTAAATCATCGGCAACGTAACCAAGATAATGAACTCGGTCACCGATGCCAAGATTTATAGCGTACTGGCGTATTTTTTCTGCTCCTAATCCCTCCTTTCCTGCCAGAACAACCCCATCAGTCAAACCTTCTGCCATCAGCTTTTTGGCAGCACGAAAAAGTGCCTCGAGGTTTTTCCGATGTTCAATTACACCGACACTGAGCAAAAAACGCTGAGGCAGATTGAATCGGGTACGAATACCGGTAAGAAACCCGGAATCATGGCACGGCTGGAACTTGGAGTCAACCCCGTGGTGGATGACAGTAATTTTGTCTTCCGGCACCTGCATTAAGGATATAAGATCATTTTTAGTTGCATCAGACACCGCGATAACCACGGCTGAACGCCTCACTGCATTCTGCACCTGATAAATCATATAACGGCGGTAAATCCGGGTATACGCCTGCGGCGTTTTTAGAAATGCCAGATCATGGACAGTGGTTACACAGGGACAGTTTGCATTTAACGGAACAACAAAGTTCGGTCCGTGAAACAGTGCGACTTTTCGCTGGCTCAAATAACGGGAAGCAAGCAAATTGAGCCATAGCGGCGAATACAGTTGCGCCACTTTACCATCTTCGCGATAGAATCTGCCTAGGGCGACATACTCGCAGTCAGGTGGAATTTCTCCTGGCCGATCCGGCCTATCTCCCAGCAGCAGATATGTGAACTCCGATTTCAGAGCAATAAGATGATAAATCAGTTCCGATATGTAATTGCCGATCCCGGTTTTCGGACGCAAAAGTTTACGTACATCTAGTGCAACTGTTTTCCTGGGCTTCATTTTTCTTTTCACTATAGAAGCATTTCACTACAAGTCAAGGATACGAAAAGGCGAACTTGAATTGGTAAATTCCAATGCTATTTTAAGGCTATGAACCTGCTCGTTGATGCCTCATTTCATACCGGCATCAGAGTGGGAATTGCGCGCTATATCGAATGTCTGGTACGGGAATTAAGTTCTCTGTGCAATGTCACGCTGCTTACCTCTGTCCCGGAAGTGTTTTCGAGTGTAAAATGCAACACAATTTCAATCCCCGCATGGACTAAAAGTCACCGTGGCAGGCTGTTGTGGCAATTTACCAAACTGAGAAACTATTGCATAACAGATTATGATCTGCTTTTCTGTCCAACTCCGGTGGCGCCACCATTCTGTTCAATCCCGGTCATATCTGTCGTCCATGATCTGACACCTCTCATTGCCCACCAGCTCCATGGTTCTAAGTATAAAGCAAGCTTTCTGGTCGCACTCAAAAGTCTTGCATGGGCAGATTATATAGTTGCTGATTCTCATTATACGAAACAACAGATTATCAAAAGAGGTTTGTTTCCAGCTGAAAAAATAAAAGTAATTCATCTTGGACCCGGGATCGTTGAATCTTTCGGAAATTGTGACTTGGGGCTCGAATTTCAACCTTATATCTTGTATGTCGGGGGCCATATCCCAAATAAAAATGTTCCCCGACTGATTACAGCCTTTTCCCAAATTAACCATCCTGCTCACACTAAATTGGTGCTCGTTGGCTGGGGGACACCGGAACAGATTGGCTTAACCCTCGCCACCATTGACAGAACAGGCATACGTGACCGCGTCATCCTTATGCCCGAAATATCTGACCAGGAATTATCAAGTCTGTATCACCACTGTTCTCTGTTTGTTTTCCCCTCACTCTGTGAAGGCTTCGGTCTGCCGGTTCTGGAGGCAATGTACCATGGTGCCCCGATCGCCTGTAGTTATTCCTCCAGTTTACCGGAAATTGCTGCTAATGGCGCTCTCTATTTTGATCCGACACGAACAAGAAGCATCCGTAACACGGTTGAATTACTCCTCAACAATCAAACCTTGTGCCATCAATTAAGCAGCACAGCCCGGAAACGTGCTCAATTGTTCTCCTGGAAGAACGCTGCTCAGGAATTATTACAGTTAGCCGGGAAAGTCGTTCGCACCCGCTGACGAGTTAGAAGCCACTCGCCGCAGCGCCATCGCCAGCCCGAACCACATCCCGATTACCATGAAGGTGCTACTGAGTGAGTCAAAAAAGCTGTGAGCAGCAAAGGCAATCAGTGCCGCGGTCACACCGAGCGCGGTATATTGAAACTGGTTCTTCACCTTTCCCGCCAAACGGTCAGTTCGTACAATAGTGCTGAACAATAAAATAACAAACAACAAAAATCCAACTAATCCCAAATCAGCCATCATTTCCAGGTATAGGTTATGGGTGCTGAAGTAAACCTTGGGATCGGCAAACCTGGGGTAACCATAAATATACTTGATAAAACGAAAGTTCTCCCAACCAACACCAAACAGCCAGTTCTTCCGGGCAACCAGCAAACCGAAATTCCATAATATCAAACGAGCAATAAAAGCCGGGTCATTCAAACTTGTGCCTTCCAGCCTGCTGATGAACAGACTCCGGAAAAAGCTGAACACAATCACAAATACTCCTCCCGCTCCAGTTATTGCTCCCAGAATAGGTGAGCGTGTCTTGAATAAAAGATAAAGAAGCGCAATTCCCATACCAAACCAAGCACCGCGTGAACGGGTAAACACCAGACCGATCAACAGAATAACGACAACAAAACCGAGGTACAGACGGTGTAAAAACCGACGTTCACCCAACACGATACCCAGCAATGCTGACGCCAGCGTGGCAATCAGCATCCCCAGTGCATTCAAATCAAGGATCCCGAACGGCACGGAGAGCTTTTTTCCCCCGAAGGTATCAACGAATCCGGCTGAGTATCTCACTAAAAGCGGAAGCAGAATTACACATACTACCACACCAGTGGCGATCGCATTTATCAGCTCTTTCACCTTCTGGAGATCCTGCGGCACAATCGCAAAAAAGTACCCCAGAATAAATACCCCCCAGATCAGTACATTGCAGATAATGAAGAAGTGTTCGGTCGGACCCCGGATAACCGCAACAATAAAGGAAATTATAATCCAGACCAGAAGCCCGGGGCCAACAAAACGCTCCGGTGGTAATAAACACCCCCAACTTCTCTCCGGGGAATTGAACTTTCCCCAAGAAGTAAATCGTAAGAGAATCAGCAAACCGATTATCGATGGGAAAAATATAAATTGGTGATAATCGTTAGGAATCAGCTGACAGACAGCCAAAGGTGCAACTAACGACGCCGCGAGCAGCAGAAGCTGCACCTTATGGAACAGCAACATCAAAAATACAATCTGAAAAGGTGCAATATAAACGAGCCAGGCAAACTCTTTGTTTCCGGTGGAAACGAAATACAGAAACCCCGCCAAACAGACAGACTGCACTGTTACCAGAGGCAGTAATCCCTTGAAATCAATCTGCTTACTGGACACAGAGAAGATCATCTCAATCGGTTGAAAAATGATTTGAAGATTTCCAGATCCGCACCCTTGATTTCACGGAATACAAACAGCAGTATAATATATATCCAAAGTCCCGTAGATAGGCCCAGCAGAATATGTACTCGTGCAACAACTGCTGCTGCCACACCAGCGGGCAACAATGAAATAACTACTCGCAACAGGCTCTTTCCCACAAAACTCAGTCCTGCCCGGTAGCGATTGATTATTTGCCAGATAGCGAAGTAAAAAACTCCGCTGGCGAATTCAGCAGCAACAATAGCAATCGCTGCACCCAATGGACCCAACCGGCGAATAAGAATCAGATTGAGGAGCACATTGATCACCAGCGCGGATGCGGTTTGTACCGTCATCCAGCGTGCGCGCTGCGTCGCCATAAAATAATTGCTGAACACCGAGGTGAAACCAGTGGCAAAAGCCCACCATACCAGAATCCGCAGAACCATACCTGCTGATTGATAGTTGTTGCCGTAAATAAAAATAATTAACTGCTCAGCCAGAATCATCCCTAAAATAGCAACGGGCAATAGCATCACGATTATCCATCTTAGAGCGCGTGTCAATAACTGTTTCAATCTGGCAGTATCAGTTAAAAATGTACTGGAAAAAACCGGATAAAGAGCACTGGAAAAAGAAATCCCAAGGAAGTTCAATCCCGCTACCAGTCGGAATCCCGCATTATAAACCCCGACTGCTTTATCACCCGCAAGCTTGGCAAGCAAAGTCGACCCGTTCCAGTAATAAAAGAGCACAAATATGACACTGACGCCAATCGGTAATCCTTCGCGCAACAGTTCGCGCCATTTTTTAAAATTGAAACTCAGACTTATAGGGATAAATTTGCGCGTAAGGATAACTAATCCCGTAACAGTAGCAACCAGCCCTGCGCCGGCATATAACCAAGCGTAATGTGCCGAAACCGGTGGGAACCTCTTGAGGATCAGCACGCCGGTCAACAGTATCAGCCCCTGAATTACACGAATCAACGCCGTAAATTCCATCCGCTGAAACCCCTGAAAAATATTACAAAAATAGGCTACAAACGCAGTCTCAAGCACAAAGAGACTGCAGATATATACAATTGTCCGATTTTCCGGCGGATATCCTAAAATATTGACTGACACCCCGATCAATATCATTACCAGAAATGCTATTACCAACTTGATCGCCATTGCATTGCTTACCAATTCATCAACCGAGCGCTGCTTCCGGGCAATTTCGCGTGCCGCTACCGCACCCAATCCCAGATCGGTAAGTGCAGAAAACATTGTTGCGTACGCGAAGCCGAAGGAAAGTATCCCGTATCGTTCCACCCCAAGATGCCGAGCGGCAAGCACATAGAAAAAGAACATTAAAACTTTATTAGCGATATCTGCAATCGACAAAAAAAGGGTATTTAATGCTATTCGGCTATAACCTGACTCCGTCACTTCTTAGCTGTGCCGGCGGAGGGACTTTATGCGCAAAAACCCGGCGAGTGCAGACTTAAACTCTTGTCTCAGATTATACCATTTTTCGTATTCAGCAGGTTTGGCGTTCTGCAGAAATTGAAAATATTCATTAGCAAAGGCATAGAGCACACTTAAGCCAAAACTGAACAGAAATGCCGCAATCACCAGCCCCCCTCGACGTGGAAAACTATGACGCTGGGGAGGAACTGCATAATCAAGAACCGTTAACGTTGGTGCATCCCGCGCCTCCAGTACCTTGGCATACTCATATTGCTGGTAAAGCATGGCATAGGTTTCTTCCTGAATCCGATAATCACGGTAGCGACGGGCAAACTCCGCCCCGATTGAGGGCAGGTGACTGAAGTCAACGGCAAATCCGACCCCAAATCCCTGGCGTCCTCCCCCCTGCTCAAGTCTCCGTAACTGATCTAAAAATGCATTAACTTCACGCTGCAGATTGAGAAAATAGGGATTATCAGGACTGGCAATATCCCGCACGGCATCAAGCTCCGCCTGTTTCAGATATGCCTGTGATTTCAGGCGGGCATAAGCATCAATTGCCGCCCGGGTCTCTTCGTCAACCGCTACAACTTTATGTGTGACCTGGAACGCTGTCAATGATTCCTGAGCCGCTGCGAGTGTCTTCTGAACATCCTGCAGCCTTTTTTCGAGAAACAGGCGCATGTTTCGACCTCTGCTAATATTGGAAGTTCTAAGAAATTGATCCAGTTCACTGATATAGCAATTCGCTACTTTGGCTGCCAGCTGCGGGTTTTTCGCCTCAACCGCAATCCGCACAATACCCTCATCAGTCACACTCACTCTGGTCATTCGCGCCAACTGCTTGCGGGTCTTCTCGGTATTCACGGGGTTAATCCTGTAGTAATAAGCAACACTGCAAATTTCTGCAACCCGGTCCATCACCGTGCGACTGGTCAGTATTCCGGCCATGATTTCTGAGGCACCGGTAGCGCTTCCGAACGCCCCGAGTCGCAGTCTGGAAAGTCCTCCTCCTACTCCTCCACCCAATATACTGGTCAGCCCGAACAGATCTCCCTCCTCATTCGGGGGCAAAAGTTGTGCTACCGCCGTATAGCGTCGCGGTAGAATGTAACTGACTGCGAGTACGAGAAGGGTTACTACTAACGTATTTATTATAATTAAACGCCGCCACTGCAGGATGACACTGAGATAAGTTGCTATTCTGCTCACTTCCAGAGTTTAGAAGAATTGTACCCAGTGTCAATCGATGCCAACCATTTGAGGAGGATCTTCCTTATCCGTATTGCTGCCTTGCCGTCCCCAAATACCGCACAGCGTCGAACCATTTGACGGTAGGTGTTAATATTGTTTAGCAGACATTCGGTTACCTTCACAATCTGCTCGGGTTCTACGCCTGCCAATACCGCTGTACCGTATTCAAGTGCTTCAACACGTTCGGTCTTTTCTCTTAGAATTACTACCGGTTTTCCAAGCATCGGTGCCTCTTCCTGAATGCCGCCCGAATCAGTTAGGATTAAATATGCCTGCTTCATCAAGGCAAGAAAATCCGGATATTCAACGGGCTCAATCAGCCGGATCTGCTTTTCTTTGCCTAACATATCGTTGATTGTCTTACTGACTTGGGGATTGGGATGAACTGGGATGACCATTCGGACGTCCGGGTATCTGCGGACTATTGTCGCCATTGCTTGGCAAATTCCCTTAAGTGGTGCTCCGAAACTTTCCCGGCGATGCAGTGTTACCAGCAGCAACCGGATATTTTTTGTACGACAAGACGAAATCTGATCCCTGCTCAAAATCTGTTTAACAGCATCAATAACTGTATTCCCGGTTACATAAATTCTGCTGTGATCGATACCCTCCGCAATCAAATTTTCCCGTGCCCGCGGGGTCGGAGCGAAGTGAATGTCGGCAATTGCCGAAATGCAACGGCGGTTAATCTCCTCCGGAAATGGGGCATACTTGTCGTAGGTCCGCAAACCGGCTTCAATATGTCCCAACGGAATCTGCTGATAATAGCCGGCAAGTGCAGAAGCAAAGGCACTGGATGCATCACCCTGGACCAGCAGCATATCCGGCCTTTCCTGCTTCAATAACGGCTCCAGCCCTCTTAAAGTTTTAATCACCACATCCGACAATGATTGCCGTTTTGTCATAATATTCAAATCATAATCCGGCACAATCTTGAAAATATTCAGCACCTGATCGAGCATCTGGCGGTGTTGAGCTGTAACCACTACAATCGTATGAAACTTATCACGATGCCGCTGCAGTTCCTTTATTACCGGCGCAACCTTGATTGCTTCCGGTCTCGTCCCGAATGAAATCATAACCCTGAACCGCGGCATCAATGCGCCTCCCCCCAGCTTCTGCCTACCCCGATATCGACCTTCAATGGAACTTTAAGCTGCCAGGCATTCTCCATCTCCGATCGGACCATATCCCTTACTGCCGAACACTTTTCCTCCTCCACCTCCAGCAACAACTCATCGTGGATCTGAAGTATCATTCCACCACGCACACCCATCTCCTGCAACCGCTGGTCTATTCTGATCATCGCCGATTTCATAATATCCGCAGCTGAACCCTGCATCGGGGCATTCAGTGCCATCCGGAGTGCCATCTCTACCTGCTGCCGAATTTCACTGCTGATTCCGGGAATGGGCCTCATTCTGCCTGAAATCGTGCGCACATACCCATCACGTTTCGCCACCTCGATTAGCTGTTCGCGCCACCGGGCGACTCCGGGAAATTTCAAAAAATACTCCTCCATAAAAACCCTTGCCTGTTCCCGGGGAATATCCATTCGGACAGCAAGACCCCAGTCACCCATACCGTAAATAAGACCGTAATTTACCATCTTGGCGATTCTGCGATGCTCAGGAGTAATTTGTTCAGGCGGTATATTCAGAATGGCTGAAGCGGTAGCGACATGAATGTCTTCGCCATTCTGGAAAGCCGCAATCAGATGTTCGTCCTCGCTGAAATGAGCCAAGACCCTGAGTTCAATCTGAGAGTAATCAGCTGAAATCAATACCATACCATGATCCGCGATAAAGCCCTTTCTTATTTTTTCCCCCAGTTCACCACGTATAGGAATATTCTGAAGATTTGGTTCGGAACTCGACAGCCTCCCGGTACTGGTTCCCCACTGATTAAAACGGGTATGAAGGCGATGAGAAACCGGGTCGGCCATTGTAGGCAAGGGCGCCAAGTAGGTAGTACATAATTTCTCCAGTTCGCGGTAACGCAATATTTCAGCAACAATCGGATGCTCACTTACCAGATTGGCTAATACCTCAGAACTGGTTGAAAAGCCGGTCTTGGTCTTTTTTCCTGTTGGCAATTTTAGATGGTCGAACAAAATCTCTCTCAACTGTTTTGGGGAACTGATATTGAACTGTCTCCCAGCAAGCTGCCAGATCTTACTTTCAATCGCATGGAGCTCTCCGCGTAAATCCCTCTCCAAGCTCCGGAAAAACTCCACATCGATTTTAACTCCGCGCTCTTCCATCTGCGCCAGAACCGGAACCAACGGCATTTCTAAACTATCGTATACCGAAGTCAAACCCCGTGCCAGCAGTTCGGGTATTAACGAATGGTAAACTCTAACTGCCCAGCCTGCTTGCTCAGATGGTGTTCGGACTTCAACACTCCGGTGTAATATCTGCCCGATAATATCAGCCGGGTTAAATCGTTTTCGATTCGGATCGATCAACCATGCCCCGATACAATTATCAAAGAAAGGGGGGACGATTTTTAACCGATACGGGCGCAGAATTTTAATCTGCTCTTTGAAATCAAATCCTGCCTTGATGAGAGAAGCTGATTGCAGAATCTGCTCGATAATCTCCCGGCACTCAACAGGAATCAGCACAACCTTTTCCCCGGAAACTGACACCCACAAACCACGCTCCGGCTCCCAAGCGATACCTGCTATTCCTGTTTTGTGCAACTCTTCTACAAACTGTTCGGTAGTGCGGTTCAATACGGTATTCACAACTTCAATTTTGGGGGTTTCTGCCTCATCGGTCTCCCTGAGCAGTGAACTGAACTCCAGCTCCTGGTAAAGTTGAACGAGTCGATTCTTATCCGGCTTTCCGGGGATTAAACTCTCAAGCTCCACTTCAATCCCGGCTGCAGTATCGATTTTCGCCAGCCGGCGGGATAGTAAAGCGAGATCCAAATAAGGCTGCAACTTTTCTTCTTTTTGTAAAGCCACCTCCAAGCTTCCATGTTTAAGCAGAATAGACTGAGCCCGCTTCGGACCAATCCCGGGCACACCAGGGATGTTATCGACTGCATCGCCTGCCAAGGCAAGGTAATCCGGTACCTGCTCCGGTAAGATACCCAACTTATCCTTGACATCATCCACCCGATAATATTTCTCCCGATAAGGATCATAGACTGAAACCATCCGGCTCACCAGTTGCAAAAGGTCTTTGTCCGAGCTGACGATTACCACTTCCAGCCCTTTTTCCGCGCCCAGCCGGGCAAATGTGCCAATGACATCATCAGCCTCATATCCGGGAATTTCAAAAATTTTCACACCCCATGCCTGCACCAGTGCTTTGGCATAGGGAACGGAATGAACCAATTCTGCCGGTACTTTCGGTCGCTGTGCCTTGTATTCACTGTAAAGCTCATCCCGGAACGTCTTTCCGGGAGCATCAAATACTACCGCGCAGTAATCCGGTTTCAGTTCCCTCAGTACCTTCCGTAATGTATTGGCAAAACCAAAAATTCCGGAAGTATTCATCCCCCGGGAATTGCGCAGTGGACTTCTGATAAAGGCAAAAAAACTGCGATAAAGTACCGAATGCGCATCCACCAGCACCAGTCTGCTCATCGGCAAATTTTATCACATGCATCCTGCTTTGCAAGAATTAAAATTAAACCTGCCGGACGCAACCCTTGACTGCCAGCATGATTTCAATGATAATAGTTAATACAACCGGTTGTAAATCTTATGCAAGGGTAAACAAATATGACTTCTGCCATATCAAAACTTGAGAACCGCTGTGAATCTTTGCGCCAGCGATGTGCTGAACTCGAAAAAATGCTCGCCGATCCTAATTTGCTCAATGACCCTACCCAATTACAGAAATTAACCCGAGAACACCGGCAACTGTGTGCAATACTAAAGCGCTATGAAAATTATCATCGGCTGACGAAAGAACTGCAAGAAGCCGAAGAACTGTTAAAAAGTGCAACCGAACACGAAATCCGGGACCTTGCGGAAGCTGAAATTCAGACCCTTCAAGCCCGGCTGCGGGAGATCGTACTCGAACTGGAATGGCTTACTCAACCCCGTCCCCCCGAATGGGATAAAGGCTGTGTGGTGGAAATTCGTGCCGCCGCCGGTGGCGAAGAGGCTGCTCTCTTTGCAGCTGATCTTTTCCGCATGTATACCCGTTTCGCTGAACGCCACCACCTGCAGATTGAAGTACTAACCTCCCGCCCCAGCGATCTCAACGGCTTTCGGGAAGTGATCTTCGCTGTTGAAGGAGAAACGCCGTTCCGGTATTTCCGTTTTGAGAGTGGTGTTCACCGCGTCCAGCGGATTCCGAAAACCGAAGCATCAGGCCGTATTCACACCTCAACCGTCACGGTGGCTGTTCTGCCGGAACAGGAAGAATCGGAACTGAAAATTAATCCTGATGATATCAAAATGGAAACCTTCCGGGCTGGCGGACACGGCGGCCAGAATGTGAATAAAGTAAGTTCGGCAGTCCGACTAACTCATCTCCCAACTGGTATTACTGTTGTCTGCCAGGACGAACGTTCCCAAGCCCGCAATCGCGCAAAAGCAATGAAAGTGCTTTTAGCCCGCTTGGGCGAAATTAAACGCCAGGAAGAAGCAAAAAAAACAACCGAAACCCGGCGTAAACAAATTGGCACGGGCGAACGAAGTGAAAAAATCCGGACCTATAACTTCCCCCAGAACCGGGTTACTGACCACCGGATTAACTTCTCGCTCTACAATCTTGAGGCTGTACTTGATGGTGAATTGGATCCTCTGCTGGCTGCATTGGAGAAAGCGGAGGCTGAACTGTGAAAACTGCACTCCGTACCTCGCACCTCCATTCACTCGCTCAACTCGTCCGCAATGCCTGCCACCTCATCCCCCGCGATGATGCCGAATATCTAGCCATGAGTTTTTTCTCTCTGAAAAGGAGTGAAATTTATCTGTCTCCAAAACCCGTCTCGCCGGAAATCACTCGCAACTTCTGGGCACTCGTAAAAAGAGCTGCCCGAGGTGAGCCACTGCAGTACCTCACCAATTCCGCACCATTTTTAAATCTCGATCTTTATGTTGACCCGCGAGTATTCATCCCCCGCCCCGAAACTGAGGAACTTGCACTCCGGGCACAACAGATGATTCATAATCCTGAAGTCATTGTGGATTACGGTACCGGCTCAGGCTGCCTTGCGATCGCCCTTGCCCAGATGTTCCCCGCAGCCCGAATCTTTGGAATCGATATTTCCGCTCCTGCCCTTACCGTCGCCCGCCTCAACGTCCGACGTTACCGCCTAGAAAAGAGAATCCGCCTGATTCAAGCACCGGCTTTGGATGTGCCACAATTGGAATTTCTGAAGAATAGCATTGACCTGCTGATTTCTAACCCGCCTTATGTACCGGAAAATCGCATCCCTGTTCTTGAACCCCGGGTTCGCAACCATGAACCCCTAATTGCCATCAACGGCGGCCCCAACGGCACAACGGTAATTAGAATGCTCCTCCAATCCGCCTCTGTCTATCTTCGCAAGAACGGACTTTTGGCACTGGAAATTGACGAAACTCAAGACAGTTTTGTCACCAAAATGCTCCCGGCAGCCCGTATCAAAACTGATCTTGCCGGTAAAATTCGTTACGCCTTCTGGCATAAAGGAGGGTTATGAAAATCGGTCTTGTTGTTAACTGGAACAAGCCGCTGGCGGAGAATTTCATTCCCGGACTCGTGGCCGATCTCAGTCGTAAGAAAATGAGCGTTACATTTATTGATTCTCCGCCACCGAAATTAAAAATTGCCGGCGTTGACCACAGCCGTAAAATTGATGATGTGGACCTGATCTTGGCCCTAGGCGGGGACGGCACTCTGCTCAGAGCAGTAAGACTTGCGGGTCGAAAGGGGAAACCGATCATGGGGGTCAATTTGGGCAGCCTTGGATTCCTCACTGAATTTTCACTCCCCGAGGCGCAAAGCGGAATCTCCGCTTTCCTTAATGGCAATTGTCTTATCGAGCAGCGGATACTCATTCAGGTAAAGTATGATCGCCGGTCTTCATTTGCGTTCAACGATTGCGCAATAAACATGGGAAAATCCGGACGGGTAATTGAAATCGCGGTAGAATACGGCAACACATTTGTAAACAAATTTGCCGGCGACGGACTCATTATTGCAACACCAACCGGATCAACCGCCTATTCACTGGCTGCGGGGGGGCCGGTTGTCTATCCTACTCTTTCGGCACTGGTGCTGACCCCGATCTGCCCGCATGCCCTTGCAGCCCGACCGATCGTTCTGCCGGTAGAACAGCCGGTCCGGCTCCGGCTTACGGGTAAATCACTGGATGCGATTCTGAATCTGGACGGTCAGGTGCGATGGCGGATAACACCGGAAAAGCCGGTCATAATCTCCCGGGCAGATTTCACAGTTCCATTGGTAGTGCACAGGAAAAAAAGTTACTTTGAAATTCTGCGCACCAAGCTGAACTGGACCGGTTCCCGGCAGATTTGAATGAACACCTCCTACAACCATCACTCCCCCAATAATCATGTCAAAATCATCACCATTCCCAATATTTTAAGTATTTCCCGATTACTGTTTCTGCCGCTGATACTTTTCTTTCTACTGCAGCACGAGTCAATTCTGGCAATTATCACTATGCTTGTATCATGGTCCACCGACGCACTAGACGGTTTTCTGGCACGACGCCTGAATCAGGTCTCTGACACTGGAAAGGTCCTTGACCACCTTGTTGACAAAATCTGGATTGCTGCGGTACTGGTTACACTGGTTTATTTGAGTGATCTCCCGCTCTACATTGCGGTCTCGGTGATCATCCGCGATCTGCTCATCTTGGCGGGCAGTTTCATGCTGATGAAATTCCGCGGAAAACTGGTGTCCTCCGACGCCGTCGGAAAACTGACCGGCCTCGCCTTCGCTCTGCTGATTCTATATTATACCCTGAGCATAAATAACCGGTTGACCGGCGTTTACAGTTTTATATCCGATCTAGAAAGGTATAAATATTTTGTCAATCTCACCGTGCTCGTTCTCATCATCATCTCTTTTCTCAATTACCTCGTATTATTCCTCCGGATCATGCTCAAACTGCGTTTCCCTGGAGATTAATCGTAAAAAACATTAATTAAACGGTTTTGCGAGAAAACCGGCGACAGGCTTCGTCAAAGTATCGCAGAACCCTTGCCATTTCCGCTTTCGTAACCGGTGCCATATGGCCGATCCGCACAATCTTACCCCGCAACTCCGCCTGCCCATTCGAAAGAAGCACCTTCCGGACCTGTTTACAGTAATTAATAATTTTTGTTCCATCCACCCCTTCAGGCATCCGGATAACAGTCAAGGCATTGGAAGGACGCTGAGGAAACAGCGTATAACCTTTTTTCTCAAGCTCCCTGCGGACAAAAGAGGCCAATTCCGCCTTCTCCTGCCAGATTTTCTTAATTCCCCGCCGTGTCATCCGTGTCAGAGCGATATCCAGGGCATAAAAGAGTGAAATTGCCGGCGTCCATGGTGTCTGTCCCTTCTCGGCGAATTTCTTGTACTGCCTTAAATCGAAGTAATAACGGCTGTTTTTACATTTTTCCACCTGTGTCCACGCCTTCTCGCTCAGGGCGATAAAGGCAAGCCCTGGTGGACAGGCGAAACCCTTCTGTGACCCGCCGATTACCACATCCACATGCCAAGCGTCCATCTGCAGTTCATCCACCCCCAGTCCGGCGATGGCATCGACAATTAAAATTCGATTCAAGCGGTAGCAGATTTCCCCGAATGCCCTAATGTCGTTAGTGACCCCGGTGGAAGTTTCGGTCAGGGTTGCAAATACACACTTGGTAGCGTCATTGCTTTTCAACTTGCGTTCGAGCTCCTCGGGTGGAATCGCTTCCCCATAAGGCCGCGCCAGCTCATCGACATAGGCACCGAAACGGAAATTAATCTCCCGCCAGCGCTCGCCGAATTTACCGGCGTGAGTGACAATCACACGATCTCCCGGACTGACCAGATTGACGACTGCTGCCTCCATTGCTCCGGTCCCGGACGATGTCAGAACGTAAACCGGCTGATTGGTCAAAAAGATTTGTTGTAACCTCTTGACCACCGCCGTCAGCAGCTTTCCGAAGAGCTCCTCGCGGTGATACACCAGTTCCCGGTCCAGTGCCTTCAGATAGGCTTTGGGAACCGCAACCGGTCCCGGAGTCCAGAGTCTATATTGGGGTTTAATCACCATATAAAGTCTCCTTTGTTTTTTTAACCGCACAGAATTCTCCACACATCGTGCACACCCCTTTGGTGCGCGAAGGTTGAATTGAATAAATTCCTCGCGCCCGATCGGGGTCAATACAGGAGTTAATCATCGCATCCCAGTTAAGTTCCTTCCGGAAACGGGAAATCCGGTGATCCCATTCAATGGCACCGGGATGCTTCCGCGCAATATCAGCTGCATGCGCTGCAATCCGAGCAGCAATTACTCCTTCCCGCACGTCTTCAACATCTGGCAATCCAAGATGCTCTGATGGTGTGACATAGCAAAGAAAATCCGCACCGTACCAGGCAGCCAGTGCACCACCAATTGCCCCGTTAATGTGATCATAACCGCAGGCAACATCGGTCACAAGTGGTCCCAGCACATAAAATGGTGCCCGGTCACAAATCACCTTCTCCAGCCGGATATTTGCTTCAATCTGATCGAGAGGAATATGTCCTGGCCCCTCAACCATGACTGATACACCGGCAGCCCGCGCCCGCTGGACTAGCTCACCAATGGTTACCAGTTCGCGGATTTGAGCCTCATCGGTAGCGTCCGCCAACGCCCCCGGGCGCAGTCCATCTCCCAAAGATAGGGTAGCGGAGTAATCTTTAGCCAGATCCAGCAGTTCATCATAATATTCATACAACGGATTTTCCCGTCCCTGATAGCGCATCCACTCAACCATCATCACCCCACCCCGACTGACAATTCCGCATAACCTGGGGCGATCCCGGAGCGTTTCGATATTTTTACTCGTCACCCCGCAGTGCACGGTAATGAAATCGACTCCATCCTCCAGATGTTTTTCAATCACCCGGAAGATATCCCTGACCCGGGCTTCCCGGAAGCTCCGCCGGCGCTTTCTCATCTCCAATGCAACCTGATAAATCGGCACTGTTCCCACTGGTACCGTGGCATTCCTGAGCACCTCTCGGCGAATAACATCTACCTCTCCGCCGACCGACAGATCCATAACCGTGTCCGCACCGGCAGCAATTGCCACTCGCAGTTTTTCCAGCTCCAGTTCCACATCCACCCGGTCAGGTGATGTGCCGATATTAGCATTCACCTTGACCCTGGTTTTCTCTCCCACTGCCAACGGTCTGATGCGCCGCCGGCGGTTTTTCAGCAGAATAACCCATCCGGTCCGGATCAGATTCTTCAGCTCCCGCGGTGTTAAACCCTCGCTCTTTGCAACCTCTTTAATGATCTCATCCTTCAATTTGCAACTCCTCCAATGCCATGGTTTTTTCATTACCGTTATCATAACGAACTCTTAAACGCCGGGTCAGGGCATTAACTTCCACAACCACCCCCTCTCCCTCTGGCGTCTGGATACGATCACCAATATGGGGACAGCTGGCGATCAGATCTTGATAAACACCCTCCTCATAACTTAAACAGCAGAGCAGCTTTCCGCACAAACCGGATATTTTGTTTGGTTCCACAAACAGATGCTGCTGCCGCGCCATACGCAGAGTAATCGGCTTCAGCTCCCGCAAAAACTGCTGACAGCAGACTACCCGTCCACAGATGCCCAGCCCGCCGATAAGTCTGGTGTGGTCCCGGATCCCGATTTGCTTGATCGCTACGCGGGTATTGAGGACGGAGGCGACCGCTTTATGCAGCATGCGGAAATTCAGCTTCTCGTCGGCAACGAAATAAAAACAGATCTTCTTCCGATCCAGACGCCAGTGCGCACCGACAACCTGCATCTTCAGGTTATATTCATCGCGCAACCGTAAAAACAGCTCAAGCGCCTGACGGGTCTTTGCCTCCAGCTCGGTTTTCAATCTCATGTCCTCCTCCGTTGCCCGTCTCACCACAGTTCCCTCTGCCGTATACATACCAGCAGCTCGCTGCGCTACAATCCGACCAAGATCTTCTCCCTCTTCATCAGCAACAATCACCCATTCACCCGGGTGGAAATTGCCATCAGATGTAACTGCACACCAGTTTCTCTTAAAAAGGTTAAACTGCACCAAAACCATTTTCGGACTCTGCTTATCCCCCTGGCACCGATTCTCTGTTGCCATTACTGATCTCCAGTTATCCGGTATTGCCACCTGTGCCGCTTATCCCCATCCTGACACTAATGATACAGATCCTGCTCCTCGGTTGTTAGCAGATGTTCCAGTCCGGTCTTGGGCTCCTCCGGGCTGTTCGTCCATGCCAGACGATAATTGCCATCACCGTGGATATCAATAAAAATGAAAGTAAGCCCAAGCTGATAGTAAAACCAGTACTCCCGTGGTTTAACCTCCATCTCCATCGTTTTGCGTTCAATTGCATCAGGCTCCCCATACTTCACATATATTCTTCCCCGATCGGTTTTGATTCCCGGTGTCCGGGCAGTGGCAAACCTGCCCTCTACGGTCTCCATCCGCCGGACAAACTCGCTCAGATTATGCCGGGACCAGAACCAAGCGAGGTATGCCTCACGCCCTTCGGGGGAAAGACGGTTATAGTACTCCAACTCCCGAGGAGTGGCGATATACTGCAGCTCCTGATAATACCTCTGTTCGCGCGGTGTCAGCTGGAGATGATACCTCTCTGCTCTCGGCTGACTAGTAACCGCTTCTACCAGATTGAAAATCACCCGGTTTTGAACCGAAAACGGATGATCTACCACCTCTACCACCAGTTCATACGAACCCGGGTTAAGACTGTCAATGTTGATTTCCAGTGCCGTCGCACTGCGGCTGCCCGACTTGGGACGTTCGATCGGTGCTGAACGGACTATAGTATCATCCCCACCCCCGCTGACCATATAATAGCGCAACTCGTAACTTCTGGTCTGGGGATTAAGACCGTAGGTTTCAAAATAGGCGTAAAGCTTCTGATTGCGACCGGCAACAAACCGGCGCCCCGGATTTGGTATCACTGCCAATGCCTGAGTCTGTGAATCTGCCAAGAGTGCATTCCCCAGCTGAATCGAACTGAGCATCAGCCGATCGCCAAATTGTGGAACAGTAATGGTATCGGTAACGGTTCCAGCATGCATGGAATCGGCAACTGATGTTCGGACCTCATAACTACCGGCAGGTGCAATGACACTGAACTGATCAACAAATACCCGATGACTGACAATCGCCTCCTGGAAACTTCGTAGCCGTGCCCTTTTGATCAAAGTCCCCGATTCCGAAAACTGACGGTTGATGCCGTTAATGGAAAACTCAATCCGGAACGGTGCCACCAGCAGACTATCTACGGACTGAAAATTCAGCTCCCGGAAACCGATGCCGTAGTAAAACTCTATACGGACCGAATCGGCAGTGTGACGAAAGACTGCCCAGTCAAAGTCAAAATGCAGTGTATCACCGAAAGCCGCCCAAAACAGCACCAGGTTTACCATTACTATCATCACTACCTCCACAAGACAAATTCACCGGAACCGAAACGGTCAACAAAAATAAAAGTGAGATTGCGTTGATAATAGTACCATACTTCCTCAGCCGGCCGGTCTATTTCAAACGGCCGGGACTCAACCTGGTCTGGAGGCCCGTAGAGCACATAAATTTTTCCCCGGTCACTCCGGTAACCCAAATCCCCCCGGCTGAAGTTCTGCTCGCAGTATTCAATCCGGTTAAAATACTCCTGCTCCCGCTCATTGACCGCGGTTGAGGGATTCGGGTCTTTATCCTGCCAGAATTCCTTCCACGCGGACTGACGATCTGCCCGCACCGTCCGCTTTAACCTGCGAATCTCATCCTGAGAGGCAATATAGATCAGCTGTTCAACTCTGGCATTCCACGAACTGTCATCGTAGTAAAACGGCAGTTTAACCTCAAACTCTACTTCTCCATCCCCGTTACCGCTCAAAAGTCGGAATTCAGCGGTATATGTCCCGCTGCCCCAAAAACCGGAATCGGTTACCGGTAACCGTAACTCGGCAGTCAACCGGCCCGCATTAGGGCTTACGGCTGTCCGCACCCCATTCAACACCCGACTCCCCCTTTTAACCAGCCAGAGCACACTGTCCCCACAAGAAATTGCAGAACTGCCGGCAGGCACAAATTCTGCCTCAATTTCAATTGTATCATTCAGACCGTAAATCCGACTGGGGTTCGCCCGGCCGGATTTAAACAACCGTAAATGTCCCCCCCGTCCGTCCCCTTCAGGAATGAACCGGCTCACCGCCTGCCGCTCACTTAAACGGTCATACACACTCACCCGGACTGCGGCCGTCCCGCTGGGCAGAGAAAATCGAACTGCACCGCTGATGATCGAATCGGGATTCACCGTTGCGGAATAATCTGCCACCTGCACCTCATGTTCCCAGACATCTGCTGCCATCACCCGGCTGGACCGGTCCAGCGCTTCCATTGTCATCCGGTAACGGGCAGCAAAACCACTCCCGTTTCTTACAAACGTAAGTCCGGAATATGGAATTTCATAAAAAAAATCCATTACCCGTAAGCCACCGGTGTCCTCATAAACAGTATAATCGGCATTGATTTTAATATTTCCTTGGAATACGGGCAGCACAATGCCTGATATCAGTATCCACGGCAGCAGTAAAACAATCATTGTCCAGTCTTAAATTTTACCCCTAAGATCTTTAAAAGTCAAGGAGTTTATCCTGCTGTCCAGCCTCTGTTAGCCGCAACCGGTTTAATCCCGTCATTCCCCTCTAATTGACATCCAACTTAATCACAATATATTATAACACTGTGGCGATTCTACTCCTCGAAATTGGAACCGAAGAACTTCCGCCCGGTGTGGTGGAAAACGCCGCATTTGAACTCCGGCACCGGTTGCTGAACCTCTTAAGTGAAAATAACCTCCCGGTGGGAAGCGATCAGCTCTTCTGGACTCCAAGACGTTTAGCGGTAAGAATAAACGACCTGGCACTGACAAAACCGGCTGTTGAAGTTGAAATCCAGGGACCGCCGAAAAAAGCCGCCTTTGACGCTGACGGTAACCCCACAAAAACCGCCACCGGATTTGCCCGCAGCCACGGCAGATCAGTTGAAGACCTCTATGTGAAAACGACTGAGCGCGGGGAGTATGTATTTCTGAAAAAAACTCTGCCCCCGGTTCCCACCGAAGCAATACTCGGACAGGAACTTCCTTCTCTCATCAGCACCCTACCCTTCCCTAAAACCATGCGCTGGGATGACACTGGGATCCGCTTTTCCCGTCCGATCCGCTGGATATTATGCCTGCTGGATTCTTCTCCCATCCGGTTTACCCTCGGCAGCATTATGGCGGACCGCTATACCTTAGGCCATCGCAACTTCACATCCGAACCTCTGCCGGTATCAGCACCCCAGGACTATGAACAGCTGCTCCTTGAGCACAAGGTGATCGCCGACCCGAAACAGCGGGCAGCGTTCATTCAAGACCGTCTCCAGCTCCTTGCCTGCTCGGTAAACGGTCAGATAGTCGGCGACAAGGATCTGCTCGAGGAAACGCTCAACATCACCGAATACCCCGAACCGCTGCTCGGCACTTTCGATCCTGAATTTCTCAAACTTCCCCGCCCGGTACTCACTACCGCTCTGCGCATGCATCAACGCTGTTTCTCGATAGAGGACACCCAAGGTAACCTGCTTTCCTGTTTCATCGCGGTACTCAATACCCCGGACTGCGACACCGGACTCGTCCGCCGCTGGTACGAACAGGCAATTGAATCCCGTCTCCGAGACGCCCGTTTCTTTGTTGAAGCCGATCTGAAAACCGGGTTGGAACCGCTTGTAGAGCAAGAAAAAAATGTCACCTGGATTGAAGGCCTGGGCAGCTACTACGACAAGACCATGCGGCTGCTACAGATCTGTCACCATCTTGCGGAAACCGCGAGCATTCCTGCACCGGAAAAACTGGATCGTGCTGCCTATCTCTGTAAAGCCGACCTGTTAACCAATCTGGTCCGGGAAAAGGAGTTTACTGCACTTCAGGGAATTGTCGGTTCCATCTATGCCCGGCTTTTAGGTGAAGACCCGGTTGTTGCCCAGGCGATCGGCGAGCATTACCTTCCCAAAACCGCTGATGACCCTCTGCCCCGCTCTATTCCCGGTGCACTTCTCAGCATTGCCGACAAAATCGACAACATCTGCGCTACCTATCTTACCGGGAACATCCCGACCGGTTCTGAGGACCCCTTCGGTGTCCGGCGTCAGGCAACTGGCATACTGCGGATCATTCTCCATCATGGCCTGCCGGTAGCGATTGACCGGCTGATTGAAACCACGCTGAACTTCTTCGCAGCAAACAAAACTACGGAAATTGTGCGGCTGATTCTTTCCCTTTTCCAGGAAAGACTGAATGCCCTGTTGATCGAAAATGGCATCCCCTACGATGTGGCCAATGCGGTTCTCAGCACTGTCTGGCACACTCCCGCAGAAGCGCTGGCGCGGGCGCACAGCCTTGTGGAATTCAGCCACTCCCCGGACTTTGAAAAACTGATTACAGGGCAGAAAAGAGTTGTCAACATCCTGCGCGGTCAGACAGTTGCCGGACTCCCGGACCCGAACCTGTTGACAGAACCGGCTGAGAAGGAACTGTTCAATCAGGCAAAGACTATCGAACCCGAGCTCAACCGGTTAATCGAACAGCAGCACTACCACGCCGCCCTGCAGTTACTGCTGAACCTACGTCCGGCAATTGACCGGTTGTTTGACGATGTGCTCATTATGTGCCCGGACGAAAAAATCCGGACCAACCGCCTGAAACTCCTCCACTACCTCCGGTCGCTCTTTACCCGAATTGCCGACCTTTCAGAAATTGTGCTTGAGGGCATAAAACCGGCCTGAAACTTGGCAAATACCCTTAAAACTTCGTACGTGATAGTCACATTAACATTTTTTCTCCTTTCCCCGTTCTGCCACTGCGGGACAAAAAAACCGCAGGGGGCGCCCGAGGAAAAAAAGGAAGCGGTTCCCAGCCGTCCGACGGTGAAAATTTCCATTCGTAACCAGCAACTCACCGCAGAAATCGCCCGGACACTGGAAGAAAAGACACTGGGCCTGATGTTCCGCCATTACCTTGCACCAGATTCAGGAATGCTCTTTATATTTCAACATGACGAGACCCTCCGGTTCTGGATGAAAAACTGCTACATTCCCCTGTCAATTGCCTTCATCGACTCTGCCGGAATCATCACCGATATAATGGAAATGACCCCCTTGGATACAGTTACCCGCTACACATCCTCAAGACCGGCCCGTTATGCTCTTGAGACTGTTGCCGGCTGGTTTGCCTCCCACGGCATCCGACCAGGCGACACTGTCCGAATTACAGGCAACCTGCAGATTCAAAACCAACGGTAACCAATAAGTGCAAAACCGTGCACATATATCGAAGCATGCCTGATTTTTCTCATTAACATATTGTAACAATTACACTTAAACACACAGACCACAATCTTTCTCAATATCGGGGCATACCCCGGAGCTCACCCCGGTGTTATCTACTGGTGGATAATCGCTCCTTGACTCCCTCCTGTCTTATGCTAATCTTTACCTGATGCCAAGCGGCCGGAATTTGTGCCTGCCCCTGTTTCTATTTCTCGGAATCCTGTTAGCCGGTTGTGCCTACTTTAATACCTTCTATAATGCCCAGCAGTATTTCCGGGAGGGTATGAGGCTGAAATCGGAGGGAAACGCAGGTCAGGCACAGTCCAAATTTGACCGTTCAATTGAAAAATCAGCACTGGTGATCAACCATTATCCCCGGTCCCGCTGGGTTGATGATGCGCTCTATCTGATCGGCAGGGCTTATTTTGAAAAAGGTGAGTATGCCCGGGCTGTAAAATCATTTGAGCAGCTGGAACTTGTGTTCCCAAGATCAAGATATGTACCCGAGGCAAAACTCTATCACGCGGTCGCACTGATTCGCAACAATCAGCCAGGTGCCGGCAGAATGCTTCTTGAAATAGTAAAACAGCGCTATCCGATGCTGAAGGCAGCTGCAAGTTACCATGCGGCAGTTTATGAAATTGAGCAGGGGGATATTAAAGAGGGCATCGACTCACTGCTGAAGTTCATTAGAAAATTTCCTAAATCTCAGCATTATCTCCCGGCACTCCGTCTGCTGGCAGACGCCTGCCAGCAGACGGGCCGTTATGCTGAGGCGGTCGAATGGTATCAGCGGTATCAATTGCAGGAATCCAATCCCCGGAAACGAACTGAAGCTGGTGCCCGGCTTGCCCAATGCCTGCTTCTGGACAAAAAATATGCCGATGCGCTCAAAGCAGCCCGGGAGTTCCGGGGCCGATATCCGGATCTGGATGAAGAGTTGAATCTGATAATAGCCAAGGCTCTCTCTGCTCTGGGGCGGGATGAGGAGGCGGTCGCGGTTCTGGTCAACATTTCAAGCAGCAACACCCGGGGGGCAGAGGCAGCATTTCTCTTGGGCAAGTATTACGAACAGCGCCGGGAATTTGTCCGTGCCCGTGCATATTATGATACTGCCCGGCTGCGTCGGGCTGATTCTGAATGGGGTGTTATGGCTACCAAACGTGCCGCTCTTCTGCAGGCAATCACCTCGGAAACTACCAGCGTCAGCCCCTCGGCAACCGCCCTGTTTCTTTTGGCAGAAATTCACAACCTGAACCTGGCAGAATATGATTCGGCAATGACGATCTACCAGCGGGTCGCCGATTCATTTCCCCAGACCGAACTTGCACCCAAAGCCCTGCTGGCGAAAGCCTGGATCCTCCTCCGGGTAAAACAAGACTCTGCAAATGCGGTACCGGTGCTGAATCGTATCATCGCCAGTTATCCGAAAACCGAATATGCCCGGGCAGCCCAAGAATGGCTGGCGAAGATCACTTTAAAAGCTAAGCAGCAGTGACGACCGTTAAAGCAGGGAAATATTTTTTCAAGATGAATCCCGCTACCTCTATACCCGCCAGCATTATCAGAAAGACCAAACTCACCTCAGAAATCTTCTCTTTGTGGGTCAAACCGGAAAACTCCGGACCTGCTCCAGCCCCCGGCCAATTTTACGGAATAAAACCGCCTGACAATGCGGACCTGCTTCTGCGCCGGCCGATTTCTGTCGCCGACACAAAAAATGGCAAACTCCGATTCATAATCCGGATTGCTGGCAAGGGAACCGCAGCCCTTGTCCGACTCCCGGCCGGTGCCAAAATTGATATCCTCGGACCACTGGGCAGACCGGCACCACTCGTTTACAATAAAAATGTGTTACTGTGCGGTGGTGGGGTAGGCATCGCACCACTTTTTTACCTTGCTCGAATCCTCGCCCCCAGTAACCGGATTACAACGATCATCGGAGCCCGCCGGGCAGAGGACCTGATACTGGTAAAGGACTTCCGTGCGCTTGGTGCCCGGGTGCTGATCTCCACTGAAGACGGAAAAAGGGGCATAAAGGGGGTGCTGACCGACTTGGTTCCCCGTATTCTGGACAAAATACCCGAACCGGTAATCTACACCTGCGGTCCCCGGGAAATGCTCAAAAAGATTGATGAAATTGCCGGCAATCTGCCAGTCTGGGGGTTTCTGGAGGAACGGATGGGCTGTGGAACCGGTATCTGTTACTGCTGTGGTATCAGAAAGAAAACCGGCGGTTATCTGCGAATCTGCCGGGAGGGTCCGGTAGTGAACCTGAAAGAGGTTGATCTGTGAATCTGGAGGTAATACTCGCCGGAGTAAAATTCCGCAACCCGGTCATCGCTGCTTCGGGAACATTCGGCTTTGGTCTGGAATACCGGCAAATTGCCCAAAAACTTGGCGGCATTGTCACCAAGGCGATAACACTTCAACCCCGGACCGGTAACCCCATGCCCCGAATTGCCGAAGTCTGTGGAGGCATCGTCAATTCGGTCGGGCTGGAAAACCCGGGTGTTCAGCATTTTAAGACCGAAATTCTTCCCCACCTCCGGAATTTACAATCCCGGCTGATTGTCAATATTGCAGGCTCCAAAATCGATGAGTTCGTTCAGATTGCAGAAATGCTGGAAGAAGATCAGATTACCGCTTTGGAACTTAACCTTTCCTGTCCGAATGTCAGGGAGGGCGGTGCCCTTCTGGGGCAGAACCCAAAGATGGTTACAAACCTTATATCCGCGGTGCGCAAATGTACCCGTAAACTGCTGATAGTAAAACTTACAGCCAATTTCGTCGATCCGGCTGTGACCGCTCGCGCCGCCGAGGACAGCGGTGCTGATGCTGTTACTGTCATTAATACCCTGTTCGGTCTGGTTCTGGATGAAAATGGCCTACCGCTGCTGGGGGGCAGAACCGGCGGCATTTCTGGTCCGGCAATCAAACCATTCGCCCTGTTCTGCGTTGATCGGGTTGCAGCAGCAGTTAAAATTCCAGTAATTGGTTGCGGCGGAATTATGAACGGCCAAGATGCATACGAGTTTCTCTGTGCCGGGGCAAAAATGGTGCAGGTTGGCACCGCAAATTTGATCACCCCCAATCGCAGCTGGAAAATTGTCCGCGAGCTTGCAGCTATCTTTCGCTTGAAAAAAATCGGCTCAACTCAAAAAACCGCTGGGAAAGCGAGGTGTAAAAATGACCCGACTGATTCTGGCACTAAATGTTGCCGGAACTGACGAAGCGCGAAGATTACTTGAACTATTCGGCACCCGTATTGACCTCTATAAAATCGGTATCGATCTCTGGGTAAAATGCGGACCGGAACTCGTCCGCGAATTCATCGCCGCCGGCGCCGGGGTATTTCTTGACCTGAAATTCTCCGACATCCCTTCAGTAGTAGAAAAGGCGGTCAGCGCGGCAACCGAACTTGGTGTTCAGATGATGACCGTGCACGCCATGGGCGGGGCGGAAATGATGCTTGCCGCTACCCGCGCTGCCCGAGAAACTTCCGAACAGATCGGCAGACAGAAACCGCTGGTGATTGCGGTCACGGTTCTGACCAGCCTTGACCGCACCGCACTCACCCAGATTACCGGATTTTCCCAAGAGGTGGAAAACCGGGTGCTGGCGCTGGCAGAACTTGCCCAGAGTGTAGGCTGTGACGGAGTCGTAGCTTCTCCAAGAGAAATCCGCCCGCTGAAAAAAAGGTGCGGACCGAAATTCATTGTCGTAACTCCGGGAATTCGGCTAAAAAAGGAACCCGATGATGATCAGCAACGCTTCCTTACTCCTCAGGAAGCAGCACAGGCTGGCGCCGACTACATTGTGGTTGGCAGACCGGTTTACCAGGCGGCCGACCCTTTGACGGCACTTGAGCAAATCAGAGCCCAAATCGGGAGGTAAAAATGGAGAACGACCTAGGTACAATTTTGCGAAAATATGGTGTCCTTCGAACCGGCCACTTTCTTTTGACATCCGGACTGCATTCAGACCGGTATTTTGAAAAATTCCGCATCCTTGAACAACCTAGGCTGTGTGAACTGTTTGCGCGGTTGATTGCAGATCACTATCGCCCAGCCGGAGCCACGATCGTCTGCGGCCCGACTACCGGCGGGGCGATCATCGCCTACGAAGTTGCCCGCCAACTTGATACCCGCTGCATCATTGCTGAAAAATCGGAGACCGGCAGAAAAATCGGCCGCGGCTTTGTAGTCACTCCTGCTGATCGGATTCTCATTGTCGACGATGTTCTGACTACCGGAGGCTCAATTAGAGATACGATCGCCGCGTTACAGGCGACTGGTGCCGGCATTGTCGGTATCGGAGTATTCATCAACCGCAGTCGTGGGGGTTCGCTGCCCTATCCACTCTTCAGCGCCTACTCCGAACCACTCAATACCTATGAACCTCAACACTGTCCCCTCTGTCATAGAGGACTGCCGCTGGAAATCCCGGGCAGATCGGATAAAAACTGAACAGATTTAACTTGACAGAGAAATGGATATATTGTAAATTTATTTTAAATCAGTCGTTGTAATGCAATTATAAGTGTGCAGTTTTAAACAAGAGCAAAGGAGGAACAGATGAAAACAGCACTGAAACTCACTACCCTGCTGTTAGGTATCTTCCTCATTCTGGCTGTCGGCGGCTGCCCTAAAAAATGTGTTAAGCCGGTCGCCGAGGAACCGGTTGTTGTTGAACAGCCGAAGGAAGAATCAGTTGAAACAGCCCCCAAAGTCACTCTGAATCTGCAGACGATTTATTTTGACTTTGACAAATCGGAAATCCGGCCTGGCGATGCTCAGATTCTCCAGCGCAATGCTGACCAGATTAAACAGGCAGTCAATCAGGGACAGAAATTTACCGTTACGATTGAGGGGCACTGCTGTCCGATCGGGACTTCAGAATATAACATGGCGCTGGGTCAGCGCCGGGCAGAAGCGGCCAAGGCATATCTGGTGAAACTGGGTGTCGACGGCTCAATCCTCAACACCATTAGTTACGGTGAAGAACGGTTGGTTACAACAGATGAGGCTCAATATCATCTGAACCGGCGGTGTGAATTCAAGGTATCTGAAAAGTAACACTGATAAGATGCTTGATGACAGCCAGTAGGTCTTTGTATCCTGCCGTTATATCACTGGCGGCATCGGGCCTGCTGGCTGTCTTTCTTTTTCCGGGTTGCGCCGTGCAGCGCGAGTATGTCCGCCGTGGTCTGCTGCTGGATTCAATTAATGTCCAGCTCCGACGCATTGAGCAACAGCAGCAACTGCAGTACAAGGAACTTGTGCAATCCCGGGCTGAGGTGCTGACGCTGATTGAACAGCTGGGGAATAGAATCGGAGAAGTGGATGCGGAACTGGGAGATATGGAGGACCGGATTGAAAGGATTGGCCGGCGGTTAGGTGCCTGGCAGGGTACTCTGCTGGCAGATAGCCTAAACTCTCAACCCGCCATCACGAAGGTGGACAGCTCGGTAGCCCGCATCGACCCGGACGTGATTTACAACACCGCATATCTTGATTTCACCCGGACTAACTATCAGGTAGCAATTACCGGCTTCCGTCGGTTCATCCAGCTTTTTCCCTCAAGTGATCTTGCCGACAATGCCCAGTACTGGATCGGCGAATGCTTCTACTCATTAAATCAGTTAGACAGTGCCTTAACAGAATTTAACCGGGTCCGGGAAAAATATCCCAATGGTAACAAGGTGCCGGCTGCCCTTTATAAGATGGGACTGATCTACCAGCTGCTTGGTAAAGGTGCGCTGGCAAAGACTAAATTTGAAGAAATTGTTTCTGGATTTCCCGACAGTCCGGAGGCAAAACTGGCGCAGGAGCGCCTGAAAAACTGGCGCTGATTACTACCTGATGACAAACCAGAGTTTCTTTGCCCCGTTTCTCAATGCCGGTCTTTTTGCCGTGATCATCCTCAGCATTCTCTTGCTGATGTCGATCATTTCGTGGGCGATCTTCTTTCGCAAAATCCGCCAATTCCGCCGGGCACGTTCCCAAACCCGTGCCTTGCTGGAGAATTTCAATATCCGTCGTGAGTTAACCAGCCTTTCCGAGCTCTCAAAACTCTTTCCGGCATCGCCGCTCGTTCCGCTCCTGACCGCAGCCATTGAAGAATGGCAGGTTCTCAGGAACGAATTTTCCAACCACAACCGTGAAGACAATCTGAATCTGCTCGTACCAAACATCACTGAAGCTATGGAACGGGCAGCTTCCCGAACCCTTGAACAGCTTGAAAGTTCATTGCCATTTCTGGCAATCACCACCATGGTAGCACCTTTTCTCGGCCTGTTGGGTACGGTCCAGGGGGTACTGAGAACATTCCTTTCGCTGCGAGGCGCTCAGCTTCCGACTCTACAATTGATCGCACCGGGCATATCGGACGCACTGGTGACAACAGTAATGGGACTTTTGGTAGCAATACCTGCTGCTCTATTTTACAACTATTTTGTCGGACAGGCTAGAAATCTTGAGGGCGAAATGGACCGGTTTATATCTGAACTAACGGGGATTTTCCGCCTTGAGGCCTGCCGTGTATCTTCTCTCGAAAATCAGAATACCGATGCAAAATAAACGCACCCGTCAGCCTCGTCTTAAATTTCTTGCCGAAATGAACATTACTTCACTGGCTGATGTCAGTTTTACTCTGATGATCATCTTTCTGATCGCCGGTGTATCAACTGCTCTCAGCCGACAGCAGGGCATCGATCTCGAACTTCCCCGAACTTCCCGCCCTCAGCCCCAGCCGCAAGCAGGGCTGGTAATTTCTGTAAAAGCTGATGGTCAAATCTTCATCAACACCAAATCAGTCTCCCTTACCGGGTTCGGCAAGGCACTGGCAGCCACACTTGCCCAGAATGAATATCACCAGGTTTATCTTCACGCCGACCGCCGCGTCGACTACGGGACGATAATGGAGATTCTCGGTATCATCCGGGAACAGGGAATTACGAACATCGGCCTTACTGCGCTGCCAAAATAAACCATTCAGTCTGATGAAACGTGAGTTATTAATATCCTTTGCCGGTCATATCGGAATCCTAATTTTCTTCGGCATAGTCAGTGGCTTCCGGCAGCAACGCCGTGATTCACTGCGACCTTCAATAATTACAGTTCAGATCCTGCGTAGTCACGAACCGGCAACCGGAAAATCAGAGCCGGCAACGCAACTTCTGCAAACACCTCCCAAACCGGTGACATCAAAAAAGACGCCGGAAAAAGCGAAAAATACCCCTCCCCCGAAAACCGAAGTAATCCGGGGCGCGGGACTCGGTGCCAAAATTGAGGGAGTATCCGCCCTCGGATACAATTTTTATCTTCAGCAGATGCTGGAACGAATTGCCAGCAACTGGCAGGACCCTTATTCAGGCAGTGCAAGAAATATCAAAACAACCGTGGTTTTTGTTATTGAGCGCAGCGGACTTATTTCTGAGATTAAAATTGAAAACGGCTCGGGTGATCCCCTGTTTGACGAATCCTGTCTCCGGGCGGTGATCATCACAAAGAAATTGCCACCGCTTCCGGACGAATTCACTGCCCCACGGCTCAAAATCCATCTGGAATTTGAACGGTAAAAATGTATAAAAGAAGGGAGTAAGAATATGATCACAATAATAATTGCAATCATCGCAGGATTGCTGATTCTATTAGCAATCGGCAGCTACAATCTGCTGGTAAGCAGTCGGAACCGGGTTAAAAACGGCTGGCATCAGATTGATGTCCAGCTGAAACGCCGGATTGATCTCATCCCCAACCTTGTAGAAACAGTCAAAGCTTACGCTGCCCACGAGCGCGAGGTTTTTGAAAAAATTGCCGAAGCCAGAACCCAGGCAATTAACGCCCGCGGTCCCGGAGAGGCCGCCCGCGCCGACAGCCAGCTGACCTCTACACTGAAAACTCTCTTTGCGCTGGTCGAAAATTATCCGGACCTCAAGGCAAATCAGAACTTTATGCGGCTCCAGGAAGAACTCACTCATACTGAAAACAAAATTGCCTTTGCACGTCAGTTCTACAATGATGTCGTCCTGGACTACAACAACCGCGTTCAAATGTTCCCTACTAACATCATTGCCGCACTCTTCCGTTTCCAGCCTGCGGAATTTTATGAAATTCCTGAAACCGAAAGGGAAGTTCCCAAAGTTAATTTCTGAGACATCATGACCGGTCACGCCCATCTCTATCAGCTGATTAGCCGAAATAAACTTAAATCAGCGGTATTTATTATTGCCTTCAGTATTCTACTTGGATTTGCTGGTTATACACTTGGATACCTGCTGAACTGGGGTGTTGAAGCTTATATCCTAGTAGGCATCTTTATTGTATTATATAATCTGCTCCTGTATTACACATCGGACAGACTTGCGCTGGCGGTAAATCGTGCCCGGCCGGCCTCAACGGACGAATATTATGAGTTACACAATGTTGTTGAAGAGGTCGCACTGGCGGCCGGTATTCCCAAACCCCGCGTCTACGTCGTCGACGATGAAACACCTAATGCATTTGCCACCGGCCGTAACCCGGAAAATGCCTCAGTTGCAGTCACCACCGGACTGCTGCAACAAATGAACCGTGAAGAACTTCAGGGGGTAATAGCTCATGAAGTCGCTCACATACGCAACTATGACATTCTGCTGATGACCATCGTTGCCATACTGGGGGGACTGCTGATTCTGTTCCGCGACATCATATTTCGCTGGGGGATATTTGCTGGAACCGGCCGGCGCCGTGATTCACGACGGGGTAGCGGTCAACTGGGGTTAATCCTTCTGCTTGTCGGCCTTGTGCTGGCACTGCTCTCCCCGATACTGATTATCCTGCTGCGGGCAGCTGTTTCCCGAGAACGGGAATATCTCGCTGATGCCACCGGTGCCTATATCGTGCGCAATCCCTACGGCTTGGCTAATGCACTGCGCAAAATCGGCAGTTGGACAGGCAGGCTGAAAACTGCATCAGACGCTACAGCCCACATGTTTACTGCGAACCCCTTCGGCAAAGACCGCAATACGAAAAACAATCTCTTTGCCACCCACCCGCCCCTGGAAGAAAGAATTAAAAGACTGGAACAACTAACTTTTTGACCGCCATCAATAAAGATCCGAGCCAGCGAAAATCAGGCTGAACGATTCGTTGAAAAAACAGCCGACTGCTGACTAAACTGGAGAGTTCCCGTCAACTTCAGACGATCCTGCCCCAGAAGCCTTACCAGTTCCTTTATAAGCTTATCTTCAATTCGCACTGAATATTCCTTCAGACGTAACTTACGCTTGGTTCCGTCAGTATTAGTGATGATAAGATAAACGGGAATTCTACCTGGATACTGTTTCAGAGCCACTTTGACTTCTGCGGTTTTTGACTGAGTCAATTCCTCAATCGGCAACTCAATAAACAGCCCCGAGATCAAATCGCGGGCTTGTGAGAATTCAATAAATCCGGTCGCCCAGAGCTGAACCATTCCTGTCTTATCACCAGATTTTCCCTCACCTGATGGAGAACCGGCGCGCGGTTTTATCCGCCCCTGGACAATCACCAGCTTATCCTTTACTAACAATTCCCGGTATCTCTCCAACAGATCGGAAAAAACCATTACCTCCACCGATGAGTTAAAATCCTCAATTATTAATACCAAATAATCGCGATTGCGCTTGTCTTTCCGGCTTCTTCTGTCAGTAATGATACCGCCGATCGCTACGAGCTCGTTTTCTCCTCGAACCCCGACCTCCTCAATCGGTAGCAAATTCAGCGCCTGATACTCCAGCTGATACTTTCGCAACGGATGGGAAGAAAAATAAAAGCCGAATGCCTCCTTCTCCCATGAGAGAACGTTCACGTCGTCATCTTCCTCAAATGTCAATTCTTCCCCTGTGCAACCCGCAGTGTCGGCCGCCGTTTCAAATAGATTGTACTGCTTGTCCAAATATAACAGCTTTTCCGAAGCTGCTTTGCTAATTTCCTTATCAATCCTATTCAAAAGTTTGGCTCGACTGGCTTCAAAACAGCTGAAAGCCCCGGCCTTGATTAGTGCTTCAATCGCCTTCCGGTTCACTTTGCCTCGCAGTCGAACGAGAAAATCGAGCAGATCTTTGAAAGACCCGCGTTCATTGCGTTCCTGAACAATTGCCACTGCAGCACCGACCCCGACATTTTTTAAACCGGCCAGCCCGTAACGAACATTATTGGCTTCCACGGTAAAATTGACATCGCTCGCATTAATATCCGGTGGTAAAATTTTTATACCCATTCGCCTAGCTTCGGCAACAAAACTGGCAAGTTTATCAAAATTACCCAATTCACTAGTCAGGGTAGCAGCAATGAACTCTACCGGATAATTGGCTTTAAGATAAGCAGTAAGGTAAGAAAGATAGGCATAACCGGCTGCATGTGACTTATTAAAACCATACCCGGCAAATTTCTCAAGGAGTTCAAAAATTTTCGCTGCCTTTTCCCGGGGAATCCCGGCATGTCTCCAGCACCCGTTGATAAATGTCTCCCGTTGCGCTGCCATTTCCTCCGGCTTCTTTTTCCCCATCGCCCGACGGAGCACATCTGCCTGTGCCAGCGTATAGCCGGCAAGAACCTGAGCCGCTTGCATCACCTGTTCCTGATAGATCATTATCCCGAAGGTTTCCTTGCACACTGGTTCCAGAAGCGGATGGTCGTACTCAATCGGAACAAAACCATTTTTCCGAGAAACATATTTTGGAATCAGATCCATCGGTCCCGGACGATAAAGGGCGATAAGTGCAATAATATGCTCCAGACGCTCCGGTCGCGTCTTCTTACAAAGATCCCTCATCCCGGCACTTTCCAGCTGGAAAACGCCGACTGTCGCCCCCTGTTGCAACAGTTCATAAGTCGCCCGGTCCTCATAACTTACGTTCCGGATCGAAAAATCATTCACCCGGTATCTTATTAATTTCTCGGCTTCATCTATAACAGTTAATGTCCGTAACCCCAGAACATCCATCTTCAATAAACCGATGTCATCTAGTGTATACATATCATACTGGGTACACACATCGGCACCGGGAGCTTTGTATAACGGAACGAGCTCCAACAGTGGACGGGGTGCAATAACAACCGCTGAGGCATGTACCGAGGCATGGCGGTTTAACCCTTCAATTTTCTTGGCGATATTCCAAAGTTCCTGATACACCGGTTGGGAACGGATAATCATTGCCAATTCCGTCACCTCTCGCTCCGCAGTTTCCAAGTCCATTCCCGGCGGAATTAATTTGGCAATTTGATCCGCCTCAGCAATTGAGATATCCAACACCCGGGCAACATCCCGGACTGCCTGTCGAGCCTGCATAGTTCCAAAAGTAATGATTTGTGCCACTGAATCGTTGCCATACCGGTTACGAATATATTCGATCACTTCCCCCCGTCGCGCATCTGCAAAATCAACATCAACATCTGGAAGGGTGATTCTTTCCGGAGATAGGAACCGTTCAAACAGAAGCCCGTAGCGTATCGGGTCAATCTCAGTGACCCCCAGACAATACAGCACCAGTGACCCACCAGCTGAACCACGCCCCGGACCGACTGGAATACCATTATTGCGGGCATATTCAATAATATCCCGCACAATAAGAAAGTACCCGGCAAATCCCATCCTCTGAATAACCGACAGTTCGTATTCAAGCCGGTCCGTATGTTCCTGCGTTACTCGGGGATATCTTTTTTTCAAACCTTCGCGAGCAAGATATGTAAGGTATTCAAACTCATTGCGGTAAGGCGCGGGCGGTTTGAAAGCAGGCAGATGAAATCTACGACTTTCAATATCCAGAACCAGTTCACAACGCTCAGCTACCATCCTGGTATTTCTGACTGCTGAAGGTAATTCCTGAAAGAGTTTTTCCATTTCCGTTCCTGACCGGAGATAGTAGCCACTGGCATTTAAACGGAGCCGATCCTTGTCCTTTAGGCGCTTACCGGTCTGAATGCACAACAAAACATCCTGAGCCCGGGCATCATCAGGTTTCAGATAATGACAGTCATTGGTTGCAACCAGAGGAATATCCAGTGCCTTTGCCAGCTCAGCAATATGAGGCAGAATTTTTTCCTGTTCTGGTAAACCGGTCCGCATTACCTCAAGATAGAAATTTTCTGATCCAAATATCTCCTGATAGGTCGCAGCTGATGCCATTGCTGTCTGCAGATCATCGTGCAGAATATACCAGTTCACCTCACCTTTCAAGCATCCCGATAGTGCGATCAAACCTTCATGATATCTGCTTAAAAGCTCTTTATCAACCCGTGGTTTGTAATAAAATCCTTCCAGATAGCCCAGAGAAACGAGTTTTATTAAATTGTGATATCCTGTTTCATTTTTGCACAGAAGAGTAAGGTGAAAGCTGGCTTCGGGAATATCACTTCTTATTTCCCGCTCGCGCCGATTCCGGGGAGCAACATATACTTCAGCGCCGATTATCGGCTTTAAACCTGCATTCCGTGCCGCCTTGTAGAATTTAACCGCCCCAAACATATTGCCATGATCAGTTAAAGCCAGTGCCGTCATCCCCATCTCCTTTGCTTGCAATACCAGCTCTTCAATTTTAGCTGCTCCATCCAGAAGACTGTATTCAGAATGGACGTGGAGATGGATAAAATCGACGCCTCTTGTGTTGGGGGGCATATTATATTTTATATCCAACTTCTCTCCAGGTGTCAAACATAACACCGACACACCGTCATGAAGACTTGTGTAAAAATTTGAAGCCTCACACATCATTGGCTTAGTGGCCACCGATCAACGCTCTAATCAGCTATTAATTGTCCCCCGTAAGATATATTTGATTTGCCAGCCAACAAGCCCACTCGCTATAAAAAATAACTTGACAGAAAGCAAAATTGCGTTATAGTTATTATAGATTGCTGGGTTACAACGATTATCAAAGAAATTTCTGTAAGGGGAGCAGAAATATATAAACAGGAGGAACTATGCGTGGTCCTTACCTTCTCCGTCCCCTGCAGGTAGATATCTCTGTACCGGATAAAATTGGCGGGGTCTACTGTCTCTCCAAAAATTCCAAAAAGATTGAAATAGTTGCACGGGCAGAACGTAACTTGCGTGATGCAATCAAGGCACACTGGAAAGAATACGAATTTTTCTGGTATGAACCGGCGCTGACGCCCCGAGAGGCTTACTTAAATCAGTGCTACACCTATCACCGGTTTTGTGAAAACGGTAACGGCGCTCACGAACACCCGAAACCTCCGGAGAAGGTTGAAATCAAGTGCCCGGTTTGCGGTGTATAATTGAACATAATATATTAATCAAGATTCTTGTTCTGAAGGAATAGATCATCTATAATTTGACTGGTTATGCCAAAGTAAACTTGTAATTTCCCAAAATTTGTTCTACCGGTACTTAGTCCTAAATTCAGCCTCAGGGGTAAATAATGGGCTAAAACCAGATCGGCTCCGATCTCCAATCCTGCTCCGATATCCCAATTATCAATATGAGAGGAAAATTTGTTGCTGACAACGCCGCCTTCACTAAAAACCGCAGCATTCAGATTGCTCAAAAATAATGGCGCCAGACCTAATCCCCTCTCTACCCACAAGATCGGAAACCGGCCTTCAAGACCACAAATAACTGCGCCTGCCCCCGTCATCTGAGGACATCCCCGTAACCTTAATAAACCGGGTTTATTTCCAATTTCAAACGCCGAACGCCGTGATGTATCACCGACTGATACCGCACCAGCAAAATGTATCTTCAGACTCCAGTTTTCTGACCTTCTTCCCAGATATTCATTCCAGGACAGCACAAATCTTGCAAGATTGCTGGATTGAAGCAATAAAGTTGGATGAAAATCAGCCAGGATTCCCATATTTCTTCCTCTTGCCGGTGCCACATTATAACGGAATATCCGAGCATTGCTGAAATTATAAAATCCGTCAAAAATCAGGCTCATCTTCTGCTCGCGATTAAACCTTAAACCTATGCCGAGATTTTGCTGGCATTGTTGCCTTACCAGCGGCAAACTGACACCCAATCTTGCTTGTTGCGATCTCAACATTAATTTGCTCCTTAATTCGAAAATCGGACGGTACCGATGAAGTTCATACACAAAACTCAGCATCGGTGATCTTTGATGAATTTGGTAACCGGCAAAGCAGTAATAGCGGTGAAACTGCAGTACATCCCAGCCGAATGTTCCGGCTCCTATCGACCATCCATCACTGTATTGAAGCATCGGTAACCAGAACTTGGGCAACACTGAAGGAAAGGGAGAATAATAAAAAAGCTCATACGTATCCGGTTTAAAGCTGTAATCTACATCAGGATAAGTGTCCGCATAGCTGACCGCTCTCCGCCACAGCTGCGGTCTTATCTCAGCAACACCAAGCCCCTCACCATCCCCGGTCAGAAGAGTAAATGCGACCTTACGGTCATTAGGTGAAACTGACGATTCAAAAACACCAGTCAGTACATTTGTGCACCGATAAAGCTCATGGGTCTCAACCGCATATGCATAAAGATTATAAGTTCCACTGCGATCTGATATGAAATATAAGTACTTACCGGTGCGCGACCACCAGGGATTAATATCATTTGCCCGGTCGCGAGTTATCGGTAGCATCCAGCCTGTTTTCAAATCCAAGATTTCAATATCCGAGTACCCCCCAGTGCGCCACACACTCACAGCAACCAGTCCGCCTCCGGGAGAAAAACGTGGCGTCCGGAAATAGTCCTGGTTATCAAGTTCTGCAATCACCGTCTGCTCACCTGTTCGGTAATTGATAACCTTGAGCCGGCTCACGCCATCACAATTACTCACATAGACAATATGAGTCGAATCCGGTGCAAAATCAGGATCAGATGCTCGTTCGCCCTTTGTCAACCGAACTACAGCTGGATGCCTTAGTGCGTAAACGAAAATATCACCCTGAAGGTACCCGCTCCCTTCCTCAATTAGTTCTGAAAAGGCAAGACGTTCACCGTCCGGCGAAACACTCAAACTGCCGAAAATCCGTCCCTCCCTGATAGTCCTGACCGTCATTTTTCCCAGCTCTAGTTCTCTGATCGCGGTGGTGTTAACGGTATTTGCAGATATGAAATAAATACTTTTCCCGGAATGTGACCAGGCTGGAGAAGAAACATGAGTTTCTCCACAGTTGATTTGTGTAATGGATGTCAAGCTTTCTCGGTAAATTTCTACTTTCAACGACTCAGCCTGTTGAACCAACCATTGCTTCCAATCACTCCAGAGTGAACTGGTAAATTTCCCGAAGACCTTCTTCATCGATCTATCTTCAACAAAAGGCAGATAAAATGATTTTTTGTAATTAAACTCCTCCCAGATGGCATCCCCGTGGACCATGGCTAAAAAAGATACAAAACTGCTGCCGTAGAGATATGGTGCCAGTGCTGCGGGATACTGCTGCAGCTGATAATGGTTACACTGGTCGAGCTGAAGCAGACGTTTTTCCCATACGGCTTCGTTTAATATCGAGCGCCATTCAACGCTCCGCAATCTCCCCATGGTACTGAATCGGGTTTCGTTGTAAACTGCATAACCCTCAAGAAGCCAGGCAGGAAGTAAAGCATTGGGCAGGATAATTCTGCCGAAAATGCGACGGGGGATGCGAAGCGGTCCATGACATTGATCCATCTGACATATATGAGAAAATTCGTGGAGAATAAGTGTCCTCAACCAGTCGTCATCGTTACTTCTTGCATCACGGGGGAAAAATGGCAGTATGACAATTGTGTTTTCAGGAAAAGGCGTGGCATAACCATTATAACAATCATAATAATCAGCAATGACAATGTGTACCCGCCCTTCAGGAATACTAACACCATTATCCTTTAGTGTTTCTCTGACGTTTTCGGCTACTGAGGCCACTTTTCGTACCATTTCCATCCGTTCGTAACCGGGAATACCATGAGCAGGAAAATGGATTACAAAATGCTCTGATTCAAGCGTAAACCAGTTAAACCCTGAATCAAAATGAACATCGCTGAAGCTGCAGAGGAAAGTGAATATCCAGCAAAAAAAACTCATCGGGCAACTAATCTCTTCAGCAGAACAGTGGCAAAGCAGCCCGGCGGCAAATCAAAGGCAAGTCTAATTTTATATTTATCAGGGTACAACTCATCAGTGTGAGGCTGATCCATTTTGAGTTTATCCGGCTTGAATACTGCCGGGCGCTTCCAGGATTTGAAATACAATCCCTTGATGCGAAATTTCAATTTCAGCATTTTAAGTTCCAGACCATCCCTTTTCAGCACCGAGTTAACAATGCGCTCAACTCTTTCGCTCTCATATTCTGCATGCGGACCGGGTGTGGGAATTGAAAGCTGTCCGAGGTATTTTGCATCCTCAGTGCTCAAATCCCCGAAGAACGCCATTACCCCAAGGTTATATCGAACCCGGAACCGGACTACCCCCATTTCTTCCAGCAGCAATCGTAAAGTCTCATTCCACAACCAGGATTGGTAGGCATTGATAAAAAGTTCAAGGAGCGTTTTGGGTAACAACTTTATCGCACCTTCAAAGTCTCGCGGTTGCTGCACAAGGTGCTTCACTGCTTTCTTCCCTTCGAAAGGAGCGATTTCGAGACATTTCTGCCAGTTGCCCCAGTTTAGCGCCAGCTCCTGTTTGACTTTTCGCATCCGGGAATCATCACTGGCAGATGGCGTGGCGAGAAAAAGTTTCAACGCCCCGTTGTAATGGCCATCGATTAATTTCCGGGCAATAAACCCGGCATGATGCCGAGCCGACCCGAACCGCTGTTCATCATAATAGTTTGCAACTCCATAACGTTCAACCGCGGGCAATGATTGTTCGATTGTTTTAATCTCATCCGCATTCAGACAGCGAACCGTAATCTGAAATCGATTTGCTATCAATCGCTCCGGAGTTACCGGCTCATCTGCCATACCTACCTGGATCAATCGGTAATTTGATGATGTAATCTGTTCGGGGCCCTGGCCGGGCAGAGACAGATACTGAATCGAAAACGAATAACGGTCCTTAAGCCCAGCACGAGATAAACCCTTTAATTGATAACGAACTTGGATATCGCGGATGACGTCGAGCGTGTTCCAGAACCTTTTTTCCAGCCGGTAGATAGAATATCTGCCTCGGCTCTTGATTTTCAAGCGAACAATTTCTTCCACGAAAAAATCATCAGGTTGACATTTTATTTTCATGCCCTGACGCTGCGTAGAATCATGATCACTCCGATGATTACAAAAATTGCACCGGCGACCACATTGACCCATCTTGTCGGTACAACTTTAGTCAAATTTGCCCCCAGAATTGCTGCCAGAAATGAAGATACGGTCAGCGCCAGTACACTCCCCAGAAAAACCGGCCAAAAGCTTCGGAATCCACTTGCAAAGGAAAATGTCGCCAGCTGGGTTTTATCTCCCAGTTCGGCAAGAAAAATTGTTACAAATGTAACACTAAAACATTTCCAGTCCATTTTATCCCACCCCTGCGACCGCCGAAAGTTCTTCGGTTTTTCCAATCGGCTGTACATTCAAATCGGAGGCTATCCGTTTTACCAGCCCGCTGAGAACCTTTCCAGGTCCGACCTCCCAGAAAAAATGACACCCCAGCTCCCGGGCACTGTATATGATATCCACCCAGCGAACTGGCGAAATCAGCTGGCGGGTAAGGTTACGCCGGATCTCATCTGCCGAGTACGCGGGTCTGCCAGTTACATTCATAATTACCGGAAACTTGGGATCGGCCAGCTCAAATTGCCCGAGATAAGAAGCAAACTCCCTTGCTGATTCCTCAAGCAATGGTGAATGAAATGCTCCGGATACCGGCAGCGGCACCACTTTTAACGCACCTCGTTCCCTTGCTGCATTCATTGCCAATTGTACTGCTTCCGGTTCACCGGAAATGACGGTCTGTTTCGGTTCATTGTAATTTGCGGGCACAACCACCCCTGTTACCTCATTGCATATCTCCTCAACCACACTGCTTTGAATACCGATGATTGCCGCCATCATACCTGGCCTTTTCTCACCTTCTCTAAACATCAATTCAGCCCGCCTCTTAACCAGTTTCAAAACCGCTTCAAATCCAAGAGATCCGGCAGCGTAAAGAGCCGAATACTCGCCCAGTGAATGCCCGGCAGCGAGAATCGGTGTAATGACATCCTTCAAAACTGCCAGAACTGCCATCGAATGAACAAGAATGGCAGGTTGAGTATACCGTGTCTGACGGAGCTCTTCCTCCGGTCCTTCAAATGATATTCTCTTGACAGGAATTTCAAGCACCTCTTCAGCCCGTTCGTATACCATCCGTGCTGCTGCAAAATTGTTATAAAGATCCTGTCCCATGCCGACATACTGTGACCCCTGACCGGGAAATAGAAACCCCGCATTACTATTCATCATTGCCTCCTTTTAAATATCACTCTGGGATAATAAAAATTATTTTCTCCCGGTCAACAAAGTTGACTTCGATGATTTTAGTTAACAGTGTCAGATAATATGAATTTCTATCCGGGAATGTTTTGGTTGAGTGCCGGGAATAAAACGGGGCACGACTTTCAACCCATCGGATGGGAAAACTACTCTTCGCCGAATTTCGGTTTCCAATACCCGGCAGCGATCGGCAGAAAGCTGTTCCTTCTCACTGTAAACATAAACTACTGTTTCCTTTCTAAACCGCTCCTTGATCAGGTTGGCAATTTCATCGAGTCGGGCGTTCGCATCAGAAGTAAATTCTGCCCCAGTGGGAATGAAAAGCATATCGGCAGCAATCGAAACAATCCATTCGTTTTTCTCCTGCCACACAACAGCATTTATCTTCTGCGGCTCACAGTTAATGCGCGTCTGATTTCCATGTGCATCATAGGCACTGAAGGTAAAACTGTAGACATCTCCGGTTGCTATTGGTTCACCAGCATCGTTTCTTCCATCCCAAATAATTACAGCCGGAGGTGTTCCCTTTTCCCGAACCCGGCGGACTGTCTCGCCAAGTGAATTGGCGATTTCCAGTTCCCAAGATGCTACGCGTTTTTCAAACTTGGGCAGAAAAACCAAAATATCACCATGAACCAGTGTCCTTTCTACGGGCACCCGGAGAAAGGACGATTTGATGAAACGCTGAGGAATGGTAAGCGAATCAATTGCCTGCAACAGCCCGTCGTCAAATATATAGCTCCCCGGCGCCAGCAGGTCGTTAAGTGGTGTCCATGGATCAAGCTGGGGAGGAAAAAACAGTTTCTGATCGCTTATTTTCATCTCCGCTTCGCCGGTAATGAGTTCCTCTCCTAATGCATGTTCAGCAGGTGGTTTCTGCTGCATACTGTCCGGACTTTGCGCAAAAAGTAATAACACAAATACAAGATTCATATATTATTAAGACAGCTGAAAAACAAAGGTAATATCTCCCCACTGCTCTTCTGACTTGACGCCTGTGCCGAGAGGTGCAAATTCCCAGCAGCGCACCGCATCTACCACTACCTGATCGAGCTCAGGATAACCGGAACTGGAGAGTACCTGAGGAATTCCCTTAACCTGTCCATTGGGCAGAACCCAGATACGCACGGTCACGGTCCCGCTGATATGCTGATCGAGCGCCCATTTGGGATACTTGGGTTTCACTTTCCTGATAATCTCCCGCTGCGAAATCGGGCCTGCGATCTGAAAACTCGTCCCGCGAGACACCGGGACCTGAACGGTAGACTGAACCTGCTCCGGCGGTGATGGCAGGGCACTCCGGGCCCTTGCAGTTACCGGACGGTGTTCAATAGTCAGCTGGGGCTGCGGCGGTTGCGGAACCCCTGGAATCCCTCTCAACCCCATACCGGCACCGCTGCCACTGCCACTACCACGGGAAAGTGAAATTGGTGCCTGAGCTAGGATCTCTTCGGTAGTCTGAGCAGCTCCCTTTCCTCCGATTCTAATCACATCCATCTCACCGTCCCGTGCGAGTTCATAACGGTCCAGCTCAATCCGTGCCTGCGATTCCGACCGCTCCAGTGTTGAACTCAAATCCAGCGGTACCACCTCCTCAGATGCTACACCCGCTGCATAAGTGGGAACTGACACATCTCCAGTATTCGGTCCACTACCGCCGGATGGTAATGGATTCTGATTAAGCACCCTGGCGACTTCGGGACGGTAAGTGACATCCATAAATGTCACTTCCTGCAAATCCCACTCTGCCTCCCCGGAAGTACGATAGCGGGAAAACAGCAACAGCAGAGAGATATGAACTATCGCCGATATTACAAGCGCAATCTCAAAAGTACGTAAAGGCCGTTCCCGATCCATCACTTATCCACCCTGGTTGATCTTTTTGGTTGCACAGGCAATTCGTACCGCACCTGCCTGCCGGGCACAGGCAAGTATATCCAGCACCGATGAATGGAGACACTGCTTATCTGCCCGGATAACAACCAGAATATAGGGGTCACGGGCTATTTCACCGGCGATACCGATCTTGAGTTCCTCAAGATCGGCAACCGGTTGATCATTGAGAAACAACTGCCCCTGAGCAGTCAGGGTTACCGTCACATCATTTTCCGTCTTGCGTTCTGCAGTGTGGGTCTGGGGAACATCCACCGGTGTCGAATTATGAGTCAAAACCATTGGTGCAACTACCATCATCACCAGCACCAGTATCAGACCGACGCATGCCATTGGAAGAATGTCAATATTAGGTGCTTCCTTCATCTTACCCTCCTCGTCCGCAGTAATGCAAGATCAGCAGCCCCGGCCTGCTTGGCTAAATCCAAGATTCGCATCACCTGTTCATACCTCACTCCCTCTTCTGCTGCCACGACCACCCGGCGTTCAACACTCCGTTGCAGCAATTTGGGTAAAAGTTCACTCAGGTTATCAAAACTCACCTGGGCTTCGTTCAACAGAATCTTGCCTTCTTTTGTAATGTAGATATTTGCCTTGATATCTGCACCCGGCTCATTGGCACCGGCCCTGGCTGCACCTGGAGCAGAAACGAAAATCCCCGACTCGAAAAACAGCGGCATTGAAACCATGAAGGCAATTACCAGGGACAGCGCAACATCCACCAGCGAATTCAGGATCAACCCGCTGGGACGAGGACGCTCAAGGTTTCTCCGGCGCATACTCAGAACTTCCAAGCTTTATCCTCGGCAGCTGACGGCTGAGACTTGGGCAAAACAACCTCAGATGGTGCATTAGTTTCTTGCGGAACCCCAGAACCACCTTGCAACTTGTAGCGCTGGAGCATCACTACGAGCCGTTCCGCAGTGCTTTCAAGAGACATAGCTACATCCGCCGCTTTTTTGGAAAAGTAATTGTAAAAAAACAGAACCGGGATCCCGATTAGTAAGCCGAACGCGGTAGTCAGCAGAGCCTCAGCAATACCCTTGGACACGACTGCCGGACCACCAGAACCGGTGGCTGCGATATTACTGAAGGCACCAATCAGGCCGGTAACCGTTCCCAGTAACCCCAAAAGCGTAGCTGCATTTGCCAGCGTCCCCATGCCCCCCAGCAATCGTTCGTATTTTATCCTCTCTTCAAGAATCAGACTGTAGAGCAAATCAGAAAGTTCGTCAGCGTTCAGTGCGAAGTTATCCAGCGCCACTGCAAACAGTCGTCCAAGCGGATTTTTCAGATTCCGGCTCCAGTTCAGAGCAGCCTCAACACCTGACCGCCCCAGTATCTGCCGAAGTTCAAGCAAACCTTTTGCCGGATTAAATCGATTTCTGATAAAATACCAGAACCGTTCGATTATCAGTGCCAGTGCGACAATCGATGCCAGAAGTAAAATCATCATTACCGCACTGCTTCTGAAAATTGAAATCAGACTCTGTCCCATGATCATGGTTATCTTCCTCCTGTCTGCCTGTTAAAATAATTGCCACCCATCACTGTTTTCCCCTTTCGGGCTGCGACATTTCTCCCCCCTGCTCCCCGGCACCCAGTCGCTGGCGGCAAATCTCGGCATTTTTCCGGGCGCTCTCAGCATACTCGGAATCTGCAGCAGACCGGCTGATTTCCTCAAATGCTGCCAAGGCCTGTTTGTATTCGCCGGCGTTGAAGTAGGCAATGCCGAGATTAAAAAATGCACCCCAGCGCTGGTCATGCTCCGGAAAATAATCAAGAAACTTCCGGTATGCCTGGGCTGCCTCCTTCCAGCGCTTGGATTGTGCATAGGCCTCTGCAGTTAACAGCTGAGCATCAGCAGCAACAGCGGAATTGGGAAAATTAACTACGGTCTTCTGCAGTTCAACGATCGCTTCTTCATATTTCCCCTGTTCATACATTTCCCGCCCCCGGTTATACTGAGCCTCCGCTGCCATTTCCGACTGCGGGAATCTCCGGATAAATTCATTCATTACGCTTGAATCCTCCTGACCCGCGAGATAGTAACTCATTTCCAGACTCTTGCGCACACCAGGTGCCTGCTGATCCGATGGATAAAGATCAAGGAATTTCTGATATTCCCGGATGGCATCTCGATACTGACGACGGTTATAATAACACTGAGCAATCAATGCCTGTGAAGCTGGTGCAAAGTCCGAAAACGGATAACGCTGGAGCACAAAATTGAACGCTGCGAGTGCCTTGTCATATTCGAGTGCCTTGAAATAGGTGTCTCCGGCACGAAATGCCGCCTCGGCCACCTTGGGATTATTCTCGGGAAATTTATTCATCAGATTTGTCCAGGCATCCACCGCCTGCCCGTAATATTTCAGCAGGTAATAGCAGTACCCGGAATAGAAATAACCCGGGACAGCTGCCAGCGGATTCTCGGGAAAGGTATTTATCAACGCCTCAAACACATCAAGTGCCTTAAGGTACTCCTTCTGATTGAAAAGACAGTACCCGTAACCCAGATAGGCACTGATGGTAAACAGCGTATCCGTCAACCGGGCATTCAATACCCCCTTGAAACCTTCAATCGCCTCATCCAGTCTCCCCAAATGATACAGTGCGTATGCTCGTCCGAGCCGAGCATAGGGTGCAACATCGCCTCCCTGCTGGTGATTATACGCTGCCTGATAAAATCTATCTGCCTCACTGTATTTCTCAGTATAGTAAAAGGCCTCTGCCAGATTAAACAGTGTCTGTGCCCGCCACTCCGAAGTCTCATCAGGGAAATCAGCAAGATACTTTGTTCCGAGTGCCAGACTCTGTTCAAACTCTCTGCCGGAATTCAGTGTCAGTAACAGCATTGCCGCAGCAGGTTCCCTCAGCCCGGTACTGCCATAATTTGCAAGAATCAATCCAAACTGCTTCGCAGCATTATCATAATCACCTATCTGATATGAGATAACACCCGAAAGATAATTGCCGACCCCCGCCAGTTCTCCAGTAGTAAACATCCGGGCAAGCTGTGCAGTAGTCAGTATCGTCTGTGCGGTGTCCGAGGCGGCCAGCATTGCCTCTGCCAGCTGGAGATGGGCATAGCTTGAAACCTTCGTCCGGGGATAGTTGGCGCGCACACGCTGAAAGCGTCCCACCGCCTCCTTTGCCTGACCCAGCGCCAGCTGACAGTAGCCGACAAAATAATTGCTATGCGCTGCCAGAAAATTGTTACTGGAACGGGTCAGCGGCAGCAGATAGTTGATTGCTGCTGCATACTCATTCTGGGCGATCAGGGCACATCCTAAAAAATACTGCGCAAAATCGGCTATCGGCGAATTGGGAAACTGCTCCAGAAAAAAATGAAATTTTGCCCGCGCCCCGTCGTAATCACGGTTGAGGAACAGCGCGAGCCCGGCATTAAAATGTGCCATCTGGGCAAGACTGGTGTTGGGCAACAGATCAGCGATCTCCTTGAATTTCAATAATGCAGCAAGCGGCTTTCCCTGCCGGGCATATGTTTTACCGAGGTAAAATTTTGCCTCCGGCATTTCCAGACCGGACAGATTTTTCTCTGCCTGTTCGTAGGCACCCTGAAAGTAATAAAGCACCCCCAGCGCATAACTCGTACGGGGATCATTGGCGTATCCCGGTTCCTTTGCCAGTTTCTCCAGCAGCAGCTGTGCCTGCCGGTAATTCCCCTGCATCAGATAGGAAACTGCAGCACCAAACATCGCCTCGGGTTTAATGTAAGAAAACCGTGAACGATCGAGGAGTCCGAGAAACTCCCTCAGAGCACTGTTGAACTTGCCCTGATTAAAAAGGCACTCCGCAAGTGTATACCGCAATTCATCACCATATTCACTGCTGCCATAGTCATTCACCAATGCGGTCAATTTCTGAATCGCAAGGTCTGTCCTGTCCTCGTCCAGCAACTGCTGAACCTGGTTATACCGTTCTGCCAGCTGCCGGGTCTGCTGTGGTGTCAATGTTCCGGACAGCAAAATGACGATCGTTGTCCAAACTATCATTGCCCTGGTGTAATCTCCACCTTACCCTGAGGACCACGGGTCTGCACTGTGGTAAGAAACCCGCTGAAACTGAGAGATGAATTACGCTGATCGACAATCACAATATCATAATAGTAACGGCCATCAGCAACCAGCCGTCCCGCATCATCCAGTCCATCCCAGAGCAGTCTTGGCGGTGGCGCATCCCAGCCGCTATAACTGCGGATCACTTCTCCAAAGGAATTTTTAATCAGGACCTGCCAGCGCTTTACCGGCTGACGGGAAATTGAGTGAACATCCATCCACAGAACATTGTTCTTATCGGCCGGCGTGGGAGCAAACAGTTTCGGTTGAGCATCAATCCAGACGCGGAAACCGCCAAAATTGACAAACAGCCCGAATTTATGGGTTGGCGCCAGCCGGAATGAGGACTGGTGGTGCAGGAGAAATGCGTAATCAACTCCGAGTGCCATTCTGCCCCACGATTGATGCACGCCGAGTCCGAGACTGATTTCATTGGCATCATAACCTACCCGGTGCACGAGCACCCCGGGAATCAGTTGAAATTCAACCCCTCCATGGGGCTGCAGCTGCAGCTGCCAGCGGCGTGTAGGATTACCCGCTGAATCTACCGCCCGGATCAGCGGTGAAACTGCATCCACCGTAATAAGCGCCCGGCCATTTAATAACCTAGCTGCAGCGCCGGCACGCACTGTTCTGGGATATCGGTCGGACAGAGTGTACAGAGTCAGCACCGGTTCCACCAGATTCTGTACCGCCAGTCCGAAACTGAACGGACCCAGTTTTCTTACCACAATTCCCGCATCCATGCCGATTCCGGCGTCAATATACTGAGCGAGATTTTTAGTAATTAATTTCAGAGCACCACCAATACTCCAGAAATCAGACGGACCGTAGGCATAGGCAACCTGATAGGCATTTTCAGCAAAGATTGTCGGCAGATACTGCCAGTTCTCCGGAGTGCGTGATTCCAGCCCTTCGGCACCGAAGTTCAGAATTCCGATTCCAAAACTTCCCCACTCTCTTGTCGGCAGGACATAGGCAATATATTCCATTCGCGCGCCGTAGAGCTGGGAATGAGCAGCAAGAACCTCATGGGCATTTAACTGGAACAGCCCGGCTGGGTTGAAATAAATCGCCTGGGCATCATCAGCTACCGCAGTAAAAGCCTTGCCCATTCCCAGACTTCTTGGTGCCGCACCGTAATTCAGAAATGCGCCCGGCAGTCCACCTTCGGCAAAAAGGACTACCGGTAAAAGAAGAAGAACCGGTAACTTCTTTACCATACAACTCCCAGCCGGTAGGTTGATTTAAATATGGTGCCGGTATGGAGCTGTCCGATGATCTGAACTGTATAGATACCGGATGCCACCCGTCTGCCCCCACTATTCCGCCCATTCCAGACGATACAGTTGATACCGGCTTGAGCACCAGCTTCTCCTGCCGGAATTACCCGGGAAAAAACTTCATTGCCAAACGGATCATAAATCCGGAAGTCAATCGGGCTGCTCCGGTTGAGGTAATAATAAATCTCCACTGCATCACGATTAAAACCGAATGGATTGGGGAAAGCTACAATTTTACCGGACAAAATTGAACTGTCCGGTATATTGACATAGATTGGAAGCAGTGAATCGGCGGTCCCGCTGCTGATTTGAATCGTATCGAATTCTCCGAATCGCGCGCGGGTGCAGAGAAAGCGGCCAATGGCAATCCCGGAAGTATCGGTCAGCAGTGCATCCTCCAGCATCTCACCGTTTCCTCGCAGGACCATAAAACGGCACACCGACAGCGGAACCGGTTGGCCGTTGGCGTCCCTGACCACCACCCGGATGTAAGCGGTCTCTCCGGCCAGAATCGTGTCAGGAGCTGAAATTTCCAGCTGATTCCCTCTTGCCTTGATTTCCAGCCTTGTGCGATAAGATATATACTGGCTGTTGCGGTCAGCAGCCCAGATATCCTGATTTGAACCGGGGTAGTAAAAGTTGGCATAAAAAACTGCGCTGTCCATAAGTACTGTCTCTGCGGGCTGGAATTCGGCGGCAAAATCAGAATACAGAGAAACCGGCAGCCCCGGGGAACTTACCCGGTTCCAGCACCGGTCACAGGGCAGAATCTTGACTAAAAATGGCTCGCGGACATACTGCGGAACGGGAATTCCTGATTTACCCGGAGTTTGCCACCCAGCACTTGCTGTATCGCCGGGCAGATGTTCCTCCCCGGGAAGCAATACCAGCAGCTGGGCAAAGATACCGGGCGTGATCAGAATTAATGACGAGCTATCGCTGCGAAAATTCTGCCCTGATACCGGCAGGACAAAAAGCTGATGCTGTCCCGCTTGGCGCAGTCTGCCTGTAAACTGACCTACACCGTTGCTGATAAAGGCATTTGATGGCAGTAATGCAAAACTGTCGGTGGCACGAAGCAGAACACTGTCACTGCGCGCATAAACCGGGTTGCACCATGCGTCGGTGAGATATACGCGGAAAATGAAACTGTCACCGGCAGTCTGATTGTCAGGAACTCCCAGCTTGCCTTCTCTGGTCCCGGCGCTTAACTGCTGCCCAGGTAAAACAATAACGAACCGAGCCGGAACACCGGGCAACACTGTAAACTGGTTGCTGCTGCTTGTTACCCGGAGTGAATCATCGGTACAGAGTATCCGCAGACTCTCTGCCAGTGTGACCATTACCTTTCCCTGCCACACGCCATTGCGGAATGGTCCGATTACATTAGGATATATGTAGGTTGCCCCTTTGCTGGTGGAAAGAAAGGCGGGGCGATTGTAATTGTAAACTCCGCCAGACGGATCACGGGCAATGATTGTTACTGCAAGTGACTCGCCGGCATACTGGGGACTGCTGATGGGCGTGAATTCAAATGAATTCAGCTGAGCTATGAGGAGCCAACCCAACGCCGCGCTCATCAGCACGATAATATTATAAGCAATTGTCGTCTGCTTGTCAAATAAAACATTCATACTCCGTGTCACATAGAGATACGGAACGAATTCATCTCGATTGATCGTGTTGACAGCGATCTTAAGGACAAATATCCTTTTTGTGCCGGAACCGGCTTACAGAATGAAACTGTCAGCGGTATGCGCTCTGCTACTCATCGCCACCGGCTTTTTCATCGCAGAACATGTGAACATCTCCTTCTGGCTGCTCCTGACGCTTATTTTTCTGGGGTTAATCCTTATCCGCGCAACCCGGGGTATTTCAGTTTACCTGGTTCTGCTCTGCACCGCATATCTCTATCGACACTCCGCACAACCACCGATAACTCCTCCAATGATCTACAACCTCCGTCATTTTCAGGGAATAGTGATTCAGGAACCGCTTGCCCATCCGGAAATCACCCTGAAACTTCTATCCCCGCTATCGGGCAAAGTTGTGCTCCGGCTCCAGGACTCCATTTCTGGCCTGCGCTATGGAGATCTGCTTTCCATAAATTCACAGATCAGACCGCTCAACTATCCCCGTAATCCCGGACTGCCTGACTACAACCGTCAGCTGTTAAATCAGGGAATTATTGGCCGTGCCAGTGCCCGCCACAGTCAAATCAGACTCATCCGTCGCCGCGTCGGTAATCCGTTATTAAACGGAGTTGTCATGCCGACACGCCGTTACATGATCCATGTTTTCCACCGGTATCTCCCCCAATACGATATCAACCTCCTCCTCGGCCTGCTGGTCGGCGAAAAGAAGGAGCTGTCACAAGAACTGAGCAGCGCACTTACCGGCACCGGACTCTGGCATCTGCTTGCCGTCTCCGGTCTGCATATTGGAGTAATAGTTACTGCCATTTACCTGCTGCTTTCAGTGCTGGGCATCCGGGGCTGGCTCCGATTCGCAATGCTCACGCTGCTTACTCTGATTTATACCGGCATCGCCGGCTGGCAACCCTCTGCGGTCCGGGCGGCAATCATGAGCTGGGCGTTATTTCTCAGTTTTCCCCTCCAACGTCGTGTCACATCATTAACCAGTCTTGCAGTTGCTGGAATCATCATCCTGATTCTCAATCCGGATACCCTTTCCAGCATCGGCACCCAGCTCTCGTTTACTGCTACTGCTGCAATCATCACTATTACCCCGAAAATTCAGAACTGGTTGAGACAGATCCCCATTACTGCCAGAATCCGGAAATCCGTTCTCTTGCCCCTTGCTGTATCCATTGCCGCAACTGCTGGTACTGTTCCCCTCCTCGCCCGTTATTTTTACCGGTTTCAACCCCTTTCATTCCTTGCCACCCTGCTCGTGCTGCCACTGATAACCCTGATCATTCCACTTGCCCTCCTCGTTTCTTTCTCCAGTCTGTTCAGCCCGGTAATTGCCGGCACCCTTGCCCAGACACTGCACCTCCTGCTCCTGCTTACCCGCACCCTCATCACCGCCCTGGGAAAACTGCTGTGCCCGACAGTTGTATTTACGGGCAGAATTCCCGCGCTCGCAGTGTGGTATTATTACGGACTTTTGCTTTTAATTCTGAACTGGCATCATAACCGGGCTCGCACCCTGTTCCGGATCGCCGGCCTGCTCGGGCTTGTCCTGATAGTTGTAGGTCATACAGTTCGCAAACCCCGGACAGCGATCACCTTTCTCGATACCGGGGCCGGCGATGCCGTTCTGCTTGAAGACACCTTGGGAAGAAAACTGCTGATTGACGCCGGCATTGACCGGACTGATGTGCTCAGTGACTATCTGCTCAGCCGTAACATCCGGCACCTGGATGCTGCGATTGCCACCCATCCTGACCGGGACCATTACGGCGGTCTGCTCCGGCTTGATCCGGCAATCAGTATTGGTCATCTGTTTATTCCTGTGCTCGGTGGTGATACCGGATACCAGCGCCTGCTCCAATACCTGCAGACACGGGGGACAGAAATCAAAACTGTCGGCGCAGGTGCTGAGCTTCATGGCTTCGGATTTCAGGTCTGCTTTCTTGCTCCGGACCGGCTCTCCTGCTGGCTCTATAGCCGCAGACTGGCTGCCACTAATCAGATTTCCATTGTTAATCTGATCAGCTATTCAGGCACAAACCTGCTTTTCACCGGCGACTGCGAATCCGTCTCGCTGCTTCAGCAGACTGCGGGCTCGACCCGGATTCACATACTGAAATCCCCCCACCACGGCAGCCGGAAGGGTAACCCGCCGGAACTGTTTTCTTCCCTCAAACCCGATTATGTAATTGTCATGGGAAGATATCCGACCCCGGCACGCCTTGAATCCATCCTGCCGGCGCAAAAGATCTTCTACCTTAACACCCGCCGCGATGGCGGTATCATCCTTCATTTTCCTGGTGGTAAACCGCAATTCAGACGGAACTAACTTCTAGGAAGACCGCTGGGCACAAATTTCACTCCCAGCGAAACCCGCTGCGCATCACCCAGGAGTCCGTAGGAAAGATAGACTGCATCTATCGTAAGGAGCAGACCCGGGCTGAAAACGGTCTCATATCCGGTGCCGAACGAAAAACCGGACCAGCCACCGAGTTTTCCGCCGGACTGGTATCCACCCCGCAGAAACAGCCGGCTGTTCTGACCACTGCCCAGCAGCTTCAGATCCAGCTTCAGTTCCACACCCGCACCGACGGCCGGACCGTAATCCGGATAGAGCGAAACATCTCCTGCCAGCAGCAGATGATTATTCTGAAATGGCAGCTTGAAAGACACACCGCTGCGCAGGTTAACCGGCTGGAACTCCCAGTTACTGATGAATCGCCGGGGGGGACCCAGGTGCAGCAGGCTGGCACCGACCTTTACATATCTTACCGGCTGATAAAGAACACCGGCATCAAATGATAACGCCCAGGCAACGAATGAGTCAATCCGGCTGTAAACAAACTTGCCCGCACCGCCGACCGCCAGTTTGCGAAACGGCTGCACTGCAAATCCGGGACCGGCAATCAGGTCGTTCAGCACAAAACTGCCCAGCTCCTGTCCCAGCTCATCACGGCGGATGTCACTGGCGCTGAGAAAACCGCCTGCCAGACCGGCGCCGAAACGGCGGGCAAAAGGCACTGCGAGTCCGCCGGTTAGATAAGACACTCCCTGCAGCATCTGGCAGGCGGTGATTCCCAGTTCGTAGGAACAGTCCAGCGCCAGACCGGCAGGATTGTAGAACAGCGCGTTAACATCATCCGCCACTCCGGTAAATGCCTGCCCGAGTGCCACCGGTCTTGATCCAACCCCGATTTTCATAAAGGTAAACCCGGTTGCTGACGGTCCCAAGCCGGCACTATAACCCCACAGCACTGCTCCCAAAATCAACATCATTATGCGGGTCATTTTACTAATATTATTATTTCCAATCTGAATTTCAATTGTGTTGCACAGGCAAAAATATCAATTATCATTTTCCCATGCTTCCCTATCGTCCCCTCTTGGAACGGGCACCGGAATCGGCAGTGAGGCGAAAAAGACCCTCCTGGCTTCTGCTGATACCGGTCATAATCATGATTTCCACTGTAATATTTTTTCTCCTCCGGACGCGGAAACCAAACCCCCTGCCAGCCGGACATCAGCCGGACTCCTGCATCACCACCCGCAGTTTTGTAATCCAGCCCGGTGAAATTCTACCTTTTGCATTCAACCGTGCCGGTGTTCCGGCGGCGATCACGGACCAGACGATTGCTGCCCTGCGCGACTTCGGTTTCAATTTCAAAACCATTCACCCCGGGGACAGCCTGATTCTCCTCTATCGTGCGGAGACGCTATTCCAGATTCGCTACTGGCGTAACTACGATTCCATTTTTAAGATCACAATTGATTCCAACCCGTTCCGGGTATCACTGATCAGCGAAGACATCCGGCTTCTGCCAACACTGATCACCGGCACAATCAGAAATTCGCTCTATCAGTCACTCATTGACCAGGGAGAAAAAATCAGCCTCGTCGCCGCCTTTACCGAAATCTTTGACTGGGAAATTGACTTTTTCTCCGAACCTCAGCCTGGAGATTCGTTCTTCATCCTCGTGGAAAAGAAATTTGTGGATTCGCTTTTGGTCGGCTATGCTCCGATCATCGCTGCCCGCTACAAAGGCATGATCGGTGATTTTTATGCGTTCCGGTTCACCGATCCGGAGGGCAACACCGAATACTACAATCTCGACGGTCAATCCCTCCGCAAAATCTTTCTCAAATCACCCCTCCGCTTCTCCCGGATCACCTCGTTTTTCGGCAGAAGGTTCCATCCCATCCGCCGGATCCCGGCACGGCATCAGGGAATTGACTATGCTGCTCCCGCCGGCACTCCGGTGGCGTGTGTTGCTGATGGCCGGGTTGTTTCTGCCGGCTGGTCCGACGGCTATGGCCGACTGGTGATTGTCGGGCATCGGGATGGGTATGAAACCCGGTATGGACACCTCAGCGGTTTTGCCCGGGGCATCAGAACCAAAGCCCCGGTATCCCAGGGACAGATTATCGGTTATGTTGGCTCAACCGGAATGTCTACCGGACCCCATCTCCACTACGAGGTGCGCAAATACGGCTCGCCGGTAAATCCACTCCGGATCAATCCGCCCCGGACCTCCGCAGTAAAACTGGCTTATCTGCCACTTTTCCGGGCTCAACGCGACAGCCTGCTCCGGATTATTTCCGGACAGGTGCCGCTGCCAGCACCAGTCCCATGACCGCACCTGCGCCGGCTGCCAGCAACTTGCCTGCTGCCGCCGAAATTGTAGCACCGGTAGTCATTACATCATCAACGAGAATCAGCCTTTCGCCCTGAAACCTGACCCCGGGTTTTACCGCAAACGCATCCTGCACATTCCTTTTCCGGGCAGTCTCATCCTTCATTTCAATCTGACTCCGGGTATTTTTCCTTCGGACGAGCGGATCAAGCAGCGTCACACCGGTAATCGCCGCAACTTCCTGTGCCAAGAGATAAGCCTGATTATACCCCCGTTCCCGCAATCGTGCCGGATGCAGCGGCACAGCACAGATACCATCCGCCCGGCTTAATTCACTGTCCTGCCGCACCAGAAGTGCCATCGCACCACCCAGAATGGGTACCAGTCCGGTTTTACCCTGATATTTAAGGTTCTGAATCAGGCTGGAAAATGGCGGCTGATAAAGCCCCACTGCGCGAACCCGGCTGAGAAAGAACTCCTGCCCGCACAAACCGCATATCTGCTCATCCGGCAGACAGGGCCGGCCGCAACGCTGACACACCCCCAGTTCACTGTTAAAAAGGAGCAGGCGGCAGGAATCACAGATCAGCCCGGACTCAATCTCCTCATCACAGCCGCAACAAACAGGCGGGAAGACAAAATCTGAGAGTGCCTGCAGGAAAAACTTCAGCCGGCTCAGAATCGAGCCGTCAAGACTCATCTTCTGCGGGATAAAAGGACTATCAGCACCAGCCCCAGCAGACTGAGACTCAATGCCACCGCCTGATTACCCCAGAAATTGGCAGCATCCTCATAATATCGGACAAAATCAATCCCGAACCGGAAAAGGGAATAAAGCAGCAGAATTATACCGAAAAGCACACCGGGTTTTAGTTTTCTCCGTTCCAGCAGGAGCGCAACGCCAAAAAGCACAAATCCGGCTAATGAGGAGTAAAGCTGGGTTGGATGAATTGTCTGATTGGGAAACTGGGCACCCGCGGCTGAACCGGCAGGAAAAACCATCCCCAGCGGGCAGGTGGTCGGCTTGCCAAAACAGCAGCCGTTAAGAAAACAGCCGATTCTGGTAAATCCTTCCCCCAGCACCAGTGCCGGTGCCACCGCATCCAGCATTTTCAACAGAGGCAGACGATTCAGCCAGACAAAGACCAGCCCGGCGATAAATGCGCCTAAAAAACCGCCATAAAACATCAGTCCGGAAAGACCCGGCGGGTTACCCCAGAACCGGATTATCCCCACCAGGTCATTTCGGAACTCATCCCAGTGAAAGGCAACATAAAACAGTCTTGACCCCAGAACAACTGCCAGCAAAACCCAGAGCGCCAGATCGGTAATCCTCTTCGGCTCCACCCCGAACCGCTGGGCCCGGCGTTCAACAATCATGATCCCCAGCACAAACGAGATAAAAAGCATCACTCCATAGGAGTAGAGCTGAAAATTGCCGATTCTGATCAGTACCGGCAGCATCAGGCTATTCTACTTTCAGCCGTCAACCAGTCAAGCAGAAATTCAGAACCCCGCCCCGGGGAAGGGAGCAGGGGTAAAGGTCAGAGCAAAAACCGTCAGTGCCACCAGCGCCAGAATGATATCGGTCCGGTTGAGGGGTGTAATATTATCCAGCGGGGGCGGATGTTTCAGACCTAAAATTGTCGCCAGAAATGCCCAGAAGGGCCAGCCGAGCCAGAAAATCCCGAGCAGTAACAGCGCACCAATAATAATAAAGGAAAACAGACGGTAGCGCCGGCCTAAAATCGCATAGGCGATATGTCCACCATCCAGCTGGCCAACCGGCAGCAGATTGAGTGCGGTCACAAACATGCCGAGCCAGCCGGCAAAGGCAAGCGGATGGAGAACCACATCAAAACCCGGTCCGGGCAGACGGTGAAACAGCCGGGAAATCAGCTCGAAAATCAGCGGTGAGCCCAGACGGAGCAGCGGGGCATTCTCCGGGACCGGCTGAACCCGGGACAGTGCCAGCCCGACTACCGAAACCGGAATCGCCACCAGAAACCCGGTCAGCGGTCCCGCAATCCCGACCCGCACCAGTGCACTGCGCGAAGGCACGGGCGAACGGATACGGATAAAGGCACCCATTGTACCGGTCATCGGATGCGGCACGGGCAGAAAATAGGGTGGCGTGGCATCAACCCCATAAGCCCGGGCGGTCAGATAATGTGCCAGTTCATGACTGCCTAAAATCAGAATGATTCCCAAGGAAAAGGGAATGCCACTTAAAAGATTCAGCGGACCGGCAAAAGGATTTCTCCCCGCATGCAGGGCGCCCACAATCAGAGTTGTAAATATGGTCAGAAGCAGCAAAAGAATATTAACCCACAGCCGGACCGGCCGGTTTTGGGGCAGATAGCCGTAACTGACGACATGTCCATCACCCTCCTTTTCGAAAAATGCCACCGCACCGTTGCGGGCAAACACCTGCTTCAGATTCTCAATATTCTCGTTAACCGGTTCAAAAATTCTGCCCCGGATTCTGTTACCCTGAATCGACTCGATCGCCATAAACCTGGCAAGGGCGTAAAAGTCCACCGGTCCCTCATTCACATTTTCATTCATATCCATATATCCGACCTTTCCTGAAGGCTAACAGATTCGGGGCAGTTGCTCACCTTCCAGCATCAGCAGCCGGCGCAGTGAACCCAGGCGGGTTTTAAGCCAAACTCCGGCAGGAGCCTTTGCCACCTCACCGATAACCCGGGCATTTCTTCCTTCAGGAAAACTGCGCATCACCTTCAAGATCGCCTCTGCCTGCTGCCGGGCGGAGATGATCACCACCTTGCCCTCGTTTGCCATATAAAGCGGATCCAGTCCCAGAAGTTCCGCCACTCCCCTGACCGCCATTGACACCGGCACCGCCTGTTCATCCACGATCAGCCCCAGACCGCACATTTCCGCAAACTCATTCAGGGTTGTTGCCAGCCCGCCCCGAGTCGGGTCACGCATCACCCTGACCCCGCCCCACTCCAGCACCGCCATAATCAGCCGGTTCAGGGGTGCGCAGTCACTCTTCAAATCCGCCTTCAACCGGTAAGTTCCCCTTGCCAGCGCTACCGTTGCCTCGTGGCTGCCGATCTCACCATTAATCAGAATCACATCTCCGGGCCTGATCCGCTCCGCGCCCAGTTTTACCCCAAGCCTCCTGCCCACACCAGAAGCATTGAGATAAACACCCTCCTCGACCTGCTGGGTGTCACGCTCAATAACCTTTGTATCCCCGGTAACAATTTTAACCCCTGCTTTCCTAGCTGTTTGCGAGATTGATTTACAAATTTTCTCAACTGTCGCCATCCTTACACCTTCCCTTAGAATAAAGCCGATCGCTATAAACTCCGGTTGTGCTCCACATACCGCCAGGTCATTCACCGTGCCGGCAACCGCCAGTTTTCCGATATCTCCGCCCGGGAAAAAAAGCGGTTGCACAACATATGAGTCGGTGGTAAAACAGATCTGATTACTGTGCAGTCTGAGCGCAGCCGCATCCTCCAGCCGGTTGAGCACCGGATTACCGAAATACCTCAGAAACAGCTCCTGAATCAGCCGGTGCATCTTTCTCCCCCCCGCACCGTGCGCCAGCACAATCTGTTCCGATTCTTCCTTACCCGGAAATGCTCCGGGATAGACCGCAATCTTACCCGCTGCTTCTTTTTTACCTTTCATACCGGTAATAGGCAGCACATGCCCCTTCTGAAGAAACCATGCACGGACCCTTGGGTGTCTCCGGTGTGCACACCCGGCCGAAAAGCCGGCACTCTGATGGTATCATCAGTCCCAGGAGCACCTCACCACACCGGCAACCGGATGCCGGTCTGCTCGACCGGGCTGAACGGAGTCCAAACCGGACCCGGGCATCAAACTTTTGCCAGTCGGGTTTCAGCTTCAAGCCCGAATTTCTGATCCTTCCGATCCCCCGCCACTCGGCATCGGTAACTTCAAAAATATCGTTTATCAGCTGCTGGGCAACCCGGTTTCCCTCGGGTCTGACACTCCGCCGGTACTGAATTGCCAGACCGGGACCGTGTTCCAGCTGTTCCAGCAGCAGAAGGATTCCCTCAAGAATATCTGCCGGCTCAAAACCGGTAATACAGCACGGCAGACCGAATCGCTCCACCAGAAACTCATAAGGCTGGGAGCCGATTATGGTCGATACATGACCCGGAAGGATGAAACCGTCAATCTTCATCTTTTTTGCCGAGGCGATGAACTCCAGCGCCGGTGGGATCAGCTTGAACATCGTCAGAACCGAAAAATTCTCCACCCTGCGCTCCGCTGCCGCCAGCACCGTTGCCGCCACGGTGGGAGCGGTCGTTTCGAACCCCACCCCCAGGAATACAAACTCCTTTTCCGGCTCCGCCATTGCCATCTTTAACCCGTCCTGAGGTGAATAAACCACGCGGATGTCCGCACCCTCTGCCTTCGCCTCTGCCAGTGAACCGAGCGACCCCGGCACCCGGATCATATCGCCGAATGTAACCAATGCCAGCCCCTGGCGTTCTGCCAGCTGGCGCGCGGTATCAATTTCCGCATCCGTGGTCACACACACCGGACAGCCCGGACCGGAGAGCAGTTTCAGCCGGGGATCAACCGCCCGCCGGATACCGGAGGCGGAAATTGCCATCGTATGTGTCCCGCACACCTCCATCAGCCTGATCCCATCTCGCTCCTGACACAACCTGGTAACCTGCTCATTCACCAGTATCAGCAGCCGCTGATCACTGTCTGGGGTCACTTTCATTACCTTATTATAAACAACACCGGACCGCAATCAAAACTGGCGTCGCCGAGCAGGACCTCCGTGGTAGTGACAGATAATCCGGTGCTGCCGCTACCCCTGCCGGCAGATGAAGCAAATTCCATAACTGACATTTTTACAGACAGTTGCCCGCCAGAGCCTGAATCAAGGAAAGTCAAGGGGGGCTAGCCCCCGGCTACCCTGACAGCAGTTCTCCTGCCTCACCGGAAGCCAGCCGGACAGACACTGACCGCCATCGCTCCTCCCGGTGTTACAGTCAGCAAACCCGGACCACCTCACCTGCCTGACAGGACCAGAGCACTCCTGTTCACCTGCACTGCCAATTTCCCGCCGGCTTACCGCTCAGCGGTTAGCAATCTCATTCCTGCAACTCCAGTCATCCTTGACCCGACGCCGGCTGAGAATATATTGAAGAAAGAACAGGAGGCGGAATGGAGTTCAGATATCTGCTTGTGGAGGAAAAGCCGCCGGTGTGCTGGGTCAGATTCAACCGGCCGCCGGTGAACGCCCTCAATACCGAAATGGTCCTGGAAATTGAGCAGCTGTTCGATGAACTGGCAAAAAAACCTGAAATCCTGGTGATCATACTGACTGGGCAGGGCAAGGTGTTCATTGCCGGTGCCGACATCGCTGAGATGTCCGGCTTCTCAGCGCTGGCGGCACGGCGGTTCGCCCAGCAGGGCCACCGGTGTCTTGACAAGATCGCCCGGATTGAAAAGGTGGTGATCGCCGCAATCAACGGATTTGCCCTCGGGGGTGGCTGTGAACTGGCACTCGCCTGTGATCTCAGAATTATGGTTGAAGGCGCAAAGATCGGACAGCCGGAGGTAAACCTCGGACTGATCCCCGGTTTTGGCGGCACTCAGCGGCTGGCACGGCTGGTCGGTCCCGGAATCGCCAAAGAGCTGATATTCAGCGGTGAGCCGGTTGATGCAGCTGAAGCGTGGCGGATCGGTCTGGTGAACCGGGTGGTGAAACCGGAGGAGCTGCTATCAGTGGCAGCGGAAGTTGCGGAGCGGATTGCCAGCCGGGGCCCGGCAGCAGTCCGGCTTGCCAAAGCCTGTATCAATCACGGGCTGGATACTGACCTGCAGACCGGCTGTGCCTATGAGATTGAGGCGTTCGGAGTCTGTTTTGCCAGCGGTGAGCCGGCAGAGGGCACCCGGGCATTTTTAGAGAAACGGAATCCGGACTGGAAAAAAGGAAAGGAGTGAGCAAATGACCATCGGTCTGGCAAAGGAAACCTATATCATTGGTGCTGCCCGCACCCCGATCGGCAGATTTCTGGGCGGACTGGCAGCGCTGCGCGCGCCGGAGCTGGGCGCGGTTGCAATCCGGGCGGCGATTGAACGGGCTGAGGTGAAGCCCGCTGAAATTGACGGCGTAATCATGGGCAATGTCTGCCCGGCCGGAATCGGCCAGGCACCGGCGCGTCAGGCAGCGGTGATCAGCGGTGTGCCGGTAGAGGTACCGGCGCTGACGGTAAACAAGGTGTGTGGGTCAGGAATGATTGCTGTGGCGCTTGCCTGTCAGCAGATCAAAGCCGGGGATGCCCGAATCATCGTTGCCGGCGGACAGGAATCGATGTCCAATGTGCCTTATTATCTGAAAACCCTGCGTCAGGGTAACAAGATGGGCCATGCCCAGCTCCAGGACGGTATGATTTATGACGGAATCTGGGACTATTTCGGTGATGTCCATATGGGCGAGCTGGCAGACTTTACCGCCAGAAACTCCAGTATCTCCCGGGAGGCACAGGACCGCTGGGCACTCCGCTCCCACCAGAATGCGGTAGCGGCGATCCGGGAGGGCAGGTTCAAGGCTGAAATCATTCCGGTTTCGATCCCGCAGAAAAAGGGGGAACCGGTGGTGATTGACACCGATGAGGGACCGCGTGCCGACACTACCCTGGAGAAACTTGCCGGGCTGAAACCGGTGTTCAGCAGGGATGGCACGGTAACTGCAGGTAACGCCTCTTCAATTAATGATGGTGCCGCGGCGCTGGTGATCGCCAGCGGTGATTTTGTCAAGAACCGGGGGCTGAAGCGGGTAGCCCGGATCGTCGCCTATGCCACCGGCAGTGTTGAACCGAAAATGCTGTTCTATGCACCGGTCAAGGCGGTGAGGAAACTGCTGGAGATTCAGGGCGTGGAGCTGGATTACTTTGATCTGATTGAAGTCAACGAGGCGTTTGCCGCCCAGGTCCTGGCTGATGCTCAGGAGCTGGGGCTGGACGAAAGCCGGGTGAATGTCAATGGCGGGGCAATTGCCCTGGGACATCCGATCGGCTGTTCCGGTGCCCGGATACTGGTAACACTGATTTATGCCCTCAAGCACCGCGGGCTGAGGCGCGGACTGGCAGCGATCTGCCTCGGCGGTGGTGAGGCGGTGGCAATGAGCCTTGAGCTGGTCTGAAGGGGTTGACGGCAGTTGCAGTTTGAAACCGGAAACGCGGAATCGACGATTCTGCTCGGCGAACGGCTGGCACAGTTGCTGAAGCCGGGTGCGGTGGTCGCCCTCTATGGCGAGCTGGGCAGTGGCAAGACCACGCTGATCAAGGGTATTGCCCGGGGTCTGGGGGTAAGGGAACCGGTCCGCAGTCCTTCTTTTGTGATCATTACCGAATATGCCGGCCGGATCCCGGTCTATCACATTGATCTTTACCGGTTGAATAGTACGGAAGAGGCGTCTGCGGTCGGACTCGAATCCTATCTGTGCTCAGACGGAATCTGTCTCATTGAATGGGCAGAACGAGCGGAGCCGCTCCTGCCCGCGGCTACAATCCGCATCCGGCTGGAGGTCGTTGCCGGCGGACGCCGGATTGAGATTGCAGGATTAGCCCCGGAACTGGTGCAAGAACTGAAGCAGTTCGGATAATCCGCCGTTCAGCGTCAGACTCTTTTCCGGCAGGGTCAGTGTGATTCTGCCCGCCTCCATGCTGACCGCCAGCACCTGTTTCTGACGACACAAGAGCCGGACCTGCGCCACCTGCAGAAGATTTTCCACCGGGGAGGGATATTTTCCAAACCGGTCCAGGAGTTCCGCCTTCAGGTCCGCCAGTTCCGCCAATGTCTCCAGACTCAGCAGTCGCTTGTAGAGTGCCAGCCGCTGGAGTCCGTCCGGAATATAACTTTCCGGAATATAGGCGGTAACATCAAGTTTGAGCCGGGGCTCAACCGGCAGCGTTTCGCCCTGCAGTCGGGCAAGCGCCGCGTTCAGCAGACGCTGATAAAGGTTGAGCCCGATCCGGACAACATGGCCATGCTGTTCGGTGCCGAGCAGATTGCCGACACCCCTGATTTCCAGATCCCGCATTGCCAGCCGGTAACCCGCACCGGGCTCGGAATAGGCAAGCAGTGCTCCCAGGCGCTGACGCGCTGACGGTGTCAGATCCTGCCGGGAGGAAACCAGGAACAGCGCATATGCCTGTTCGGTTGATCTGCCCACCCTACCCCGGAGCTGATGGAGATCAGCCAGCCCGAACCGCTCTGCCCGGTTGACAATCAGTGTATTGACATTGGGCAGGTCAAGACCGGACTCGATGATGGCGGTAGAAAGCAGGAGCGGAAACTTTCCCCCAGCAAAATCAAGATAGATGTCCGCCAGTTTCCGGCTGGTCATTCTGCCGTGCGCCACCCGGAGCTGGACCTCAGGCAGGATGCACCGGAGCCGTTTCTCAATCTGACCCAGGGTCTCAATCTCGTTGTGGACGAAGAAAATCTGCCCCTGACGGTTAAGCTCCCGGTAAACATAAATCCGGATCAGTTCATCATCCCATTCAGCAATTTCGGTCCGGACTTCCCTTCTGCCCGGCGGCGGTGTGTGGATCGGTGAGATGTCAATCAGCCGGGAGAGCGCCATATAGAGGGTGCGGGGAATGGGCGTAGCACTCAGGGCCAGGACATTCACATCCGCCCGGAGCTGACGCAGCCTTTCCTTCTGGCGCACCCCGAAACGGTGTTCTTCGTCGACGATCAGCAGCCCGAGGTTTTTGAACTGAATGCCCGGGGCGAGGAGTTGATGGGTGCCGATGACAATGTCCACCAGACCCAGTTTCAACCCCCGGATAATCTCCTCCTGCCGGGAGCGGGGGGTAAAGCGGGAAAGCATTTCAATCCGCAGGGGGAAGCGCTCCAGCCGGGAGCGGAAGGTGCGCCAGTGCTGATAGCAGAGAACGGTCGTGGGAACGAGGAGTGCCACCTGCCGGCAGTTAATTGCCACCTGAAAGGCGGCGCGGAGTGCAATCTCCGTTTTGCCGAATCCGACATCGCCACAGACCAGCCGGTCCATCGGCTGACCGCGGGTTAAATCCTGCCGGATTGCCTCCAGCGCCTGCAGCTGATCCGGGGTCTCCTCATAGGGAAATGATGCCTCCAGTTCCGCAAGCAGTGCCGGATCCACCGGCAGTGGCTCACTCCGGACCATTAGCCGCCGTGCCCGGTTTTCCAGAAGCGCCTGCGCATATTCGGCGCTCGCCCTTTCCGCCCGTGCCTTTGCCCGAAGCCAGCCCGTGCCCCCAAGCCGGTCCAGTTGCGGTGGGGAATCATCGCTGCCGATATACCGGTCAATCAATCCCAGATTGTCCACCGGCACATAAACCCGCGCATTATCCTGATACTCGACTACCAGATAGTCCTTCTGTCCGCTCCCGCTATCCATCCGCCGGACCCCGGTAAATCTGCCGATCCCGTAATCAATGTGCACAACATAATCGCCCGGCTTTAAAGTCAAAAGATTGTCAACCGGAACACCACGGAACCGGCGCCGGTGCAGATGCCGGACCGGTGTTCCGTAGAGCTCGCGTTCGGTGAGTACCGTCCAGCGCTGACCTTCGCTGGTAAAGCCGCTGCTCAGTCCGCCGACGAGATAGTCCGGCCCCTCACCAAGAAGTTTTTCCAGCCGGTGCCGGTGATGTTCGGAGACCGCGATAATCGTCCAGTGCCGGTTGCCGGCGGTAATCTCCTGGCGCAAGAGCTGAAAATTTCCGCAATATACCGGCGCCGGCAGGTAGCCGAGATCAACTGCATCCGGCACCTGCCCGACCATCACCACCTGCGGCCGGACGGCGGTAACCCGTTCCCCGCCAATGAAAAGCACACCCGGAGGCAGAAGGATGACTGACGGCTGAAGGGTAAATGATTTTACCTGGCGGGCATTGAGCACCATCCGGTCCAGTTGCTGGCAGGAACGCTGAGTCAGGGGGTCAAAGGTGCGGATTGAGACCAGGGTATTGTCCGCCAGTTCCAGCCGGACCGGCAGCAGGGCATCATCCGGGAAGAGATCAATTATTCCGCCTCTTGACGCATACTCGCCCGGCTCGGTTACCATGTCCATCCGCTCAAAGCCGTGATCTTCCAGCCAGCCGATCAGCGTCTCAAAATTCAGCTCACTGCCACGCTCGAGTTGCCGTTGACAGTCCTGGAAATTCCATGCGGGCGCCGGTGCCTCCAGTGCCGGTTCGGAAGCAATCAGGAGTGCGGGACCATAAAGTGTCTGCAGCCGGCTGAGCACCGCCGGGTCATCGGGACGGAAATGAAGAACTGAAAGTTCCGGGAAAATCGCCCGGGCATCGGCGGTCAGAATTTCCGCGTCCGGCTCAGCGGGGACGATCAGAACCACCACCCGTTCGAGCCGCCGGGCAAAAAAGCCGGCAAGCAGTATCTGAACCGGGGGCGGGAGGTGGGTGATCCGCAGCGGCAAATCCGGTTTCAGGTGAACTATCAGATTGTCAAGGAGTGGATGTGTCCGAAAGCGCTGGAAAAGAACCTGCATAAAATTGAAGGGGGCATTGAAGCCCCCTTCCGTAATGACAGCGATTCTTACTTCTTCTTTTTCGCCGTCTTCTTGACGGTTTTCTTCGCGGTCTTTTTTGCAGTCCGCTTCATGCAGGCCATTCGTACCTCCTTTTTTGACCTGACAAGTAATAGTAAACTTGCACATTTGTCTGTCAAGTAAAATCGTATCATCTCAGCAATTTCCTGCTTGATTTTCCGGATGCTGAAATTTATAATCACAGAATGAACTTCATCGCGCTTGTCTGCTCGTGGCTGGTGCTTGCCGGGCAGTTACCGGATACGATTAACCGATCACCGATCACCGCGGATGAGCTGTGGCTCAAGCTGACGCTTTCCGGTTCGCGCCGGCGGCTCGCACTGGTGATCGCTGACTTTACCGTGCCGAAGGGGACCAAGCCGGATACCGCCCGGCTGATCCGCCAGATTCAGGAGGTATTCACCGCCGATTTGCGTTTTTCACTGTATTTTACATTTGAGGAGCCGGAGTCTGGAAAGGTGTATAACTTTTCCACCGATCCGAAGAAACCGGATCTTAAGGGCTGGGCAAGCACCGGCGCCCAGGTCCTCGTCTGTGGTGATTATCAACCCCGGCGGGGCAACCCCCAAGTGAACCTCCGGCTTTATGACCTTGCCAGCTCGCGGCTCATCGCCGGCAAGGCATACAGCCTGAAACCGGACTGGCGCTGGCTTGCCCATCAGATGGCGGACGAGGTGATCAAACTGCTCACCGGCGAGGAGGGCATCAGCTGTACCCGGATCGCATTCTCCCGGCTGGTCGCTTCAGGGAATAAGGAGCTGGCGGTGGTGGATTATGACGGCGCCAATCAGGAGATGCTGACCGGCTCGGGCGGACTGAAGCTTTTTCCGGACTGGAGCCCGGACGGCAGCCGGATCGCCTACTGCTCGTATGGCGCAAGTGCGCTGAACTGCTATCTGCTGGAGCTTGCCACGAAGAAGGTTTTTCTTTTGTCCGACCGCCGGGGACTAAACACGACACCGGCAATCTCCCCGGACGGGAAGACCGTTGCTCTGTCAATGTCGTTTGAAGGCAACTCGGAGATCTATCTGATGGACATCAATGGTAGAAATTTACGCCGTCTCACGACCCATCCGGGAATTGACATCTCCCCCACCTGGGCACCGAATGGCAGGCAGCTCGCATTTGTGTCCGATCGGACCGGCTCGCCTCAGATTTACATTGTGAATGTTGACGGCACTGATCTGCACCGGCTGACATTTTCCGGTTCGTATAACACCTCGCCGGTCTGGTCGCCAAAAGGAGATCTGATCGCCTTTGTTCAGCGCCAGCCTGATGGCTCCAATCAGATCTGTGTTACTAATATCCTCGGCGATACTTACCTCCAGCTGACCTGGCAGGGAAATAATGAGGAGCCGTGCTGGTCTCCGGACGGTCTGCATCTGGCATTTGCCTCCAACCGGACCGGAAGCTGGGAGATCTGGACGATGGACTGGAATGGCACCAATCAACGGCAGGTTACCAGAACCGGCGGTGCCTTTTCCCCGACTTGGAGCCCGCGACTCAAGGAGTAAAGGCTTACCGGCGTTCGTCGAGCTGACGCTGAAGTTTCTGTAACTGACGCATCAGTTCTTCAAGCTGAAGCCGGAGTGAATCAAGTGTCTCCTGGTAGAGGTCGCGGTCAGTCCAGAGGCGGTGCCAGATCCCGCGGAGGGCACGCTGGAGCTCTCGGGGCAGGAGTTCCGGGGGCTGAGGTCGACAAACCCTGGTCCCGAGATGAACAGGCAGAGTCATTTTCCGCTGACGACGGAGACAGGTAATCGCCACCTGCTCTCCCGCACGCGGACGGATCAGTTCCTGAAGTTGCATGGTGTTGTCAATGGGGATGCGATCGAGTGCAAGGATTACATCGCCCATTCTCAAGCCCGCCCGGTCCGCCGGGCTGTCTTCAATCACCTGACTGACCAGGACCCCATGGTCAATTCCGAGTGCCACCCGCATCGCCGGGCTCAGTTCCTCAATCACCACCCCGAGCCAGCCCGGAGCGGTGTCCTGCTGGAAAGCCCAGGCGATGGAAATCAGCAGTAATGGAGTTATAACTATTATTGACCGCAATCTGAGCATTTGCCACCTCCCTGAAATCAGATGCGGAAGGGCCGGGGGGCGGTTCTGCCGAATATCAGCCCGGAGTCAATTGCCCAGCCCCGAAGCGATATGTTTAGATCAGAGAGACTGCCGTAGTGCTGTGGAATTCCAATCGGCAGAGCATACCCTCCCCTGACATAAAAGCCCAGCATTGTCCCGGCACCAACCCGGAATTGAACCCGAGCCAGTACACCGGGGTGGATGTTGAAGTCCCAGGCGAAAAGCCAGCGGTTGAAGTTGCTCATGCCCGGCTCAAGTGAATGCATGATCAGGAAGAGACTGTTGATGCCGATGCCAAGTCCGGGCTCCACGGTGAGAAATGAGGTGAGAGGCAGCGGGTAACCGGTTTTGAGACCGGCGTGCATTCCTGCCAGTTCTGCCCCGATGGAGTCGCAGGAAAGGGAACGGAAGGCAAGTCCACCGCCGGCACCGAAGTGTGCAGGTCCGGTGGCGCCAAGGGCGAATAGTTCCATGCCCCAGAGCGGAGGGTTTACCTGAATGTTGCGGTTTCCACCCCATTCCCGGTTGAACTGGTTGAGCTGATGCTGGAGGTCGGTGAAGCTGACAACTGACGCCCGGACCCCGACGCCGATATCTGCACAAGCAAGCGCGATCCCGAGGATCAGAGTGACCACCAGTTTTCGCATCATTCTCCTCCTGCGGTCAGCGGGTTAATGAAGTCGTAGGTGACAGCGCCGATTTTGACCGCATCGCCACCGAGGCGGGCGGCATCCGGGAGCTGTGTTACGAGAAGGCGGGGATCAGCATAGACCGCCATCGCCCGCCAGTAGGCAGGTCTGAGGTCTGGCTGATTGTAAAGATAGACCCAGATTACCCTGAGCTGACGCCTCTTTAGCCGGTGATAGTCATCAAGCATCTCCGCAATTATCCAGTCGAATACCCGCTGTAACTCCTGAAGCGTCATACCCGAATCTGCCAGCGCCTTCACTGTCAACCAGTCCTGTCTGCCTGCGGGCATTTCCTGAACCTCCATAATTGTAAAGTCGGGTTTCGGCCCGGAAAGTTGAAATTTTATTGGCGGTGTCTTCGAGCGACCCCACCCGAAAATGAACACCAGAAGCACTGCAGCTCCTCCCAGAACAGCAACCCATACCCAGTAGGACCTGCTCCGCCCGGCCGATATTGCCCGGCGCATTCTTTCACCCAGACCATTCGCCTTCGGACCCTGAACTATCACCAGATTTATTCTAATTACCGGTTCAACACCGTCAAGTGAAAAATAGGGAAAATTCTTGACTTATGACTAACGGGAATTAAACTTCAGCAGCTAACGCTGATGAAATTGCCTTAGGAGGAAAAACATGGTTCTGGTATTCTGTGAGCAACGTGAAGGCAGTCTGAGAAAAGTTGCCTATGAGGTATTGCTGGTTGGTTACAAGATAGCTGAAACCCGTCAGACCCAGTTGAGTGCGGTAATTCTGGGGAATGGCGTTCAACCGCTGGGTCAGGAGGTTGTGAAGTTCGGGGTCAGTTCAGTTCTGGTAGTTGATAATCCGGCACTTGAGCACTATACTCCTGAGGGCTATGCGGATATTCTCACCCAGTTAGTGAAGCAGTATCAGCCCGAGACCGTCGTATTCAGCGCCAGCGCAAACGGGAAGGATCTGGCTGCCACCCTTGCCGCTCGTCTGGAAACCGCACTGTTACCCGATTGCACCGCAGTTGAGTTTGATCAGAACGGGACGCTGATCGCCACCCGGCCAATATATGCGGGTAAGGCACTGGCTACCGTCCGGGCACCTGATGCCCGTCCGCTCGTAATCAGCATCCGGCCCCGGGCAGTTGGACCAGCTGAAGAGAAACCCGGTAACGGCACTATTGTTGCCGCCCAGTTAACTCCCGGTGAACTCCGCACCCGGGTTGCGGATGTTGTAAAAACCGTGCTCAAAACCGTGGAGCTGACCGAAGCAGATATAGTAATCTCCGGTGGCCGGGGTATGAAGGGACCGGAAAATTACGCTCTGCTGGAAGAGCTGGCAGCGGTGCTCAACGCCGCCGTCGGCGCCTCCCGCGCCGCAGTTGATGCGGGCTGGCGCGATCACCAGTTTCAGGTCGGTCAGACCGGCAAGACGGTTGCACCCTCCCTTTACATCGCCTGCGGTATCTCCGGTGCCATCCAGCATCTTGTGGGTATGATTAATTCAAAATGCATCGTCGCCATCAATAAGGACCCGGAAGCCAATATCTTCAAAGTTGCAGACTATGGCATTGTTGGTGATCTCTTTCAGGTAGTACCGCTGCTGATTGAGGAGTTCAAAAAGGTAAAACAGAGCTGAACGTGCCCAATACCAGACAAACTGACATCACTGCAATCCGGGATATTCTCGAGCGGGTGCTGGATATTTCTGAATCACCGGTGCCCAGGTGCCGGCTCCTGTCGTCCGGGGTCGGACCATCTCATACGCTCAATGTCCGGGAGAATATCACCGGAACCCGCGCCTGCCTGGGGTGTGGCAACTGCATTGATATCTGCTCGTTGCTCGCGCGGGAACCGGCACGGCTTAAACGCACCGCGCAGCGCACAAGTCTGGCACTGGAAACCATGGTGGGCACCGATTGTGACCGCTGTTACCAGTGTGTCCTTTCCTGTCCGCAGGTCGATACGACCATAAAACATTATATCGTTAAAACCCGTGCCATTGAGCAGATGAAGCATCTGCTGAATCATCTCAAACCTAATGAAGACTATTATCTGGATCAGTTTTATCTGGAGTTGAATCATCATGAATGAAAATCTGATTGATATCTATATCATGGGCGAGCACCACCAGGTGCCCGATTCCCTGACCATTCTGCAGGCACTGGAATATGCCGGTTACCGCCTCACCCGTGGCGTGGGATGCCGTGGCGGTTTCTGTGGTGCCTGTGCAACAGTATACCGGGTAAATGGCGATTACCATCTGAAATTCGCCCTTGCCTGTCAGACAAAGGTTGAACCGAATATGCAGCTGGCAATGATTCCGTTCTTTCCCGCACACCGGCCGCGCTACCGGCTGTCAGAACTCAAAGGCACCGCCCAGGAGGTGCTGGATATCTACCCGGAGCTGCTGCGCTGTTATGGCTGTAATACCTGCACCAAATCCTGCCCGCAGGATATCGATGTTCTCGGTTATGTCTCAGCACTACTGCGTGGGGAACTTGCCAGTGCGGCTGACATCTCATTTGACTGCATCATGTGCGGATTGTGTGTCAGCCGCTGTCCGGCAGAACTGGTGAAGCATCATGCTGCACTCCTCTGCCGGCGGATCTACGGAAGCCGGCTTGCGCCCCGTTCCGCCCATCTGAATCAGCGAATTGCCGAAATCCGGGCGGGCAAATTCAAGGCGGAGCTGGAACAGCTGAAAAATATGGACCGGAAGCGGCTGCAGGAGCTTTATGCTGCCCGTGAAGTCGAACCCGAGGAGTAAAAGATGAGTTATCCTTCCCCTCTTGAGGAGCTGGTGCGGCGGGTGAATCAGACCCGTGAACAGCGGCTGAAACAGAACTTCCCCCGGCTCAGCGCTGAGGAAAAACAGGCACTGCTGGAACAATTTCATCCCGACTACCGCACTGATACATTCACCACCATCCAGGTCGGACCAAATGCCGGTGACCGTACCCCTCGTGAACTCGCCAGTCTCATTGAGGGCGAAAGTCCGCTCACCAATGCAGCCCTGAATCTTGACCATTTTGACTATGAAACGGATGTGCTGGTGATCGGAGGCGGTGGTGCCGGCTGTGCCGCAGCAATTACCGCCGATGACCACGGAGCACGGGTAATCATCGCCACCAAACTCCGGCTCGGTGATGCCAACACCATGATGGCACAGGGAGGAATTCAGGCAGCAGACAAGGAAAACGACTCCCCGGCGATTCACTACCTTGACGTGGTCGGCGGCGGCCATTTCACAAACATCCCCGAACTGGTTGAGGCGCTTGTGACCGACGCCCCGGAAGCAATTCAGTGGCTGGAAAATCTCGGCGTAATCTTTGATAAGAATCCGGACGGTTCGATGAAAACCATTCATGGCGGCGGAACCTCGCGTCGAAGAATGCACACCTGCCGCGATTATACCGGTGCTGAGATCATGCGCACATTGCGCGACGAAGTAAAGAGTCGGCCGGGCATCACGGTGCTGGAGTTCTGCCCGGCAGTAGAACTGTTGACCACCCCGGAGGGGGATGCTGCCGGTGCGATACTCCTTAACCTCAATCTCAACCGCTACCTCCGGATCAAGGCAAAAACGGTCGTGATCGCAACCGGCGGTTCCGGGCGGCTGCATTATCAGGGCTTTCCCACCTCCAATCACTATGGTGCCACTGGTGATGGACTGGTGCTTGCCTATCGGGCCGGTGCAAAACTGGCATTTATTGATACGATGCAATATCACCCGACCGGTGTCGCCTTTCCCCAGCAGATCGTCGGACAGCTGGTAACAGAAAAAGTCCGCAGTCTCGGTGCCCAGCTGGTAAACCGCAATGGCAACCAGTTCATCTTTCCCCTTGAAACCCGGGACGTAGTTGCATCAGCGATTATCCGCGAATGTCGCCAGGACCGCGGTGTCCGCACCCCTGCAGGGATTGACGGGGTCTGGCTGGACACGCCGATGATTGAGATCCTTAAAGGTCCGGGCACGGTTAAGCGGGAGCTGCCGGCGATGGTCCGGCAGTTTGCCCGGTTCGGGATTGAACTGGATAAGGAGCCGATTCTGGTATATCCGACGCTGCATTATCAGAATGGCGGGGTGGCGATTGATGCGATGTGTCATACGAGTGTGCGCTATCTGCTGGTTGCCGGCGAGGCTTCGGGCGGAGTCCACGGGCGTAACCGGCTGATGGGCAACTCGCTGCTTGATGTGATTGTCTTCGGCCGGCGGGCCGGCAATGAAGGCGCCCGGCTGGCACTCCAACGGAATGATACCTTTACCCCGACACTGGAACACCTCACCCGCTGGCGCCAGCTGCTGAAGGAAAAGAAAATCGTGCCGGAAAGTGTCTCTCCAATTCTGCTTCCGGACTATACTCGCAAACCCGCCGGTATGGAAAGCGGAAAAGCAGGGACGGAGGTCTAATTGGACTTTACACTCTCAGAAGATGCAGAAATGGTCCGGCAGACCGTCCATGAATTTGTCCGCCGTGACCTCCTGCCGCTAGAACCAAAGTTTCTCAACGCCCGCAATCCCGTCGAGCGCCATGAGCTTGCCCGTGTGGCTACCGGAAAGCTCCGGGAAATGGGACTTTATAGTGCTGGCGTGCCTGAGGAATTTGGTGGCGGCGGTCTGGGTCTGATTGAAACCTGCCTCATCGCCGAAGAACTGTCCTATACAATCATTCCGGTTGAATGGGGTGACTATACACCACTGCTGTACGACTGCTCCGAAGCACAGCGAGAGTCTTTTCTGCTGCCGGTGGTCACGGGAGAAAGGAATTACGCACTTGCCTTCCGTGAACCCGAACCATTTTCCGCACCGCAGGAAATGAGAACTTCTGCTCGGACTGATGGGGAGAACTTTCTCATTGACGGCATCAAGGAGCTGTCCCGACCGGAGTTTGATTTCTGCCTGGTGTTCGCCCGCGCTGATGAAGGAATCACCTGCTTTATTATCGACGGGGATACCCCCGGCTGGCAGATTGATAAAAGCACCGAGCCTGCCCGGCTGATCCTCTCCTCCTGCCGGTTAACCGCTGACCGCATTCTGGGTACGCCCGGTAAAGCAATGCTGCTGGGCCAGCGCTGGTTTGCTCTGGCGAGAGTTTCACGCAGCGCAGCAATAACCGGGGTCTGCCGCCGGATTCTGGAAACCACCGCCCTGTATGCCCGGGACTGGAAGTCAATGAATGAACCGATTATCAGTCGGAAGGAGGTTCAGCGGACGCTTTCGGAGATGGCAGGAGGGTATGAGTCGCTGCGCTGGCTCGTATATCGCACCGCCTGGCTCGCCCAGACCGGTGCCCAGTTTCAGTATGAAAGTCTGCTGTTGAAGCTGCATGCCCAGACAATGCTGAACCGGATGGTAAATGATTCAATCCGGGTGCATGGCGGCACCAATCCGCCGGTGGAGCACTGGCTGATCCGGGCGTCAGGCGAAGGGGAGGCGCTGGATATGCTCCGGCTGGCGGTGAGCCATGAAGTTATCTCCCGTTACACCGGTTAATTAACTTGGTTTCCCGAAGTTTGCGCATTACGCTGCTGGTAGCGTTGATAATTCTCCTGCTGACCGGAGGTCTGCTGGTGCTGGGCTATCTCCGGCTCCGTGCCGATCTGCCCGCTCCGGAAACAATCATCAATTACAAGGCACCGGCGAGCACCCGGCTCTTGGATTGCCGGGGCCGGGTGATTTCCGAGTTTTTTCAGGAGAAGCGCCGGCCGGTGCCGCTGGAGACCATTCCGGAGTATCTGGTGCGGTCGGTAGTCGCGGTTGAAGACAAGCGCTTTTACTCCCACTGGGGAATTGATATTATCCGGGTCTCGGGGTCAATTGTTGCCAATCTCCTCCATCCCCGTAATCTCCAGGGTGCATCCACCATTACCCAGCAGCTCGCCCGTTCCATGTTTCTCACCCCCAGGCGTCAGCTCAGCCGGAAGCTGAAGGAAATGGTGCTGGCAATTGAGCTCGAGCGCCATTATTCCAAGGAGGAGATTCTGGAGATGTATCTGAACCAGGTGTGGTTCGGCGGTTCAATCTACGGTGTTGCAGCAGCAAGCGAACGGTATTTCGGCAAGCACATCTCCCGGCTGGACCCCGCAGAGTGCGCCACGCTGGGCGCAATGATCGCCAACCCTTCAGCCTACTCGCCCTATAAATACCCGCAGCGGCTGTTGCGCCGGCGCAATTACTTTCTGGGCAAGATGCACCGGCTCGGGCTCCTGTCCCGTGAAGAATACGAACAGGCGATAACAGCACCGTTGAATGTACTGCCGCCGGGCTCGGCAACCAACGAAGCACCATATTTTGTTGAGGAGATCCGGCGGTATCTAATCAATACCTATGGCTACGACTTCGTTTACAAATCCGGCGCCACCGTCTACACCACGCTGGATTTGGATATCCAGGCGGCGGCAAACCGGGCACTGCTGGACTGGCTCGAACGGCTGGAGCAGGACTACCGGCTCCGGCCGACAAAGGCGCGCTATGACTCCATTTTCAAAAATGACTCCACCGACCCCGCACCCGGTTATCTCCAGGGGGCGCTGATTGTCGAGGATGTCCAGACCGGTGAGATCCGGGCGATGATCGGCGGCCGGGATTTCCGCCACAGTGAATTCAACCGGGCAACTCAGGCGCTGCGTCAGGTGGGAAGCGCATTTAAGCCGTTTGTCTATGCGGCTGCTCTGGATAACGGCTATACCGCTGCCAACATTGAGAATGACTCCGCGCTGGTGATCCGGATTCCGGGCCAGCCCGATTACCGGCCGAAGAATTACGACCAGAAGTTTCTGGGCAGAATGACCCTGCGCCGTGCCCTTGCCCTGTCCCGGAATATCATTGCGGTCCGGCTGTGCGAAAAGATCGGGCCGGAGGTCGTTGCCCGTTACGCCAGTCTGATGGGCATTGAGCATAAAATTCCGGCTTATTACTCCATCGCCCTGGGCTCAATTGACCTTTCACTGCTGGAAATGACCAATGCCTTTAATACGATCGCCAATCAGGGCATCCGCCTTACCCCGTTCATGATTACCAGGATCGTTGATGATCAGGGACATCTGCTCGAGGAGAATCATCCTGAACCCCGACTGGCGATCAGACCCCAGACCGCCTATGTGCTGACGAGCATGATGCAGAGTGTGGTTAATGAGGGCACCGCCACCACGATCCGGGCACTCGGGTTCACCGGACCGGCAGCCGGCAAGACCGGCACAACCGATGACTATACCGATGCCTGGTTCATCGGCTTCACTCCCACCCTGACCTGCGGGGTCTGGATTGGTTTTGACCAGAAGCGCACCATCTTCCGCGGCGCTACCGGTGGCGTGATTGCTGCACCGGTCTGGGGCGAGCTGATGAAACAGGTTTATCAGGACACCCTTTCCGCCTTTCCGGTGCCCCCAGAAATTGTCACCCTGCCCATCTGTGAGCAGACCGGCAAACTTGCCACTCCCCTCTGCCCCCGTGCCCGTTACGAGGTGTTCATCCAGGGCACCGAGCCGACTGCCAGCTGTCCGCTTCACAACCGTTGAAGAGCGCTGTCCATGCCTTCGGTCCGCAAGCTGGAGCCGGTGCCGGAACTGTGGATCATCTTCCAGAAACTGTTCCGGGCTTACGGTCCCCAGCACTGGTGGCCTGCCCGGACACCGCTGGAAGTAGTAATCGGCGCGGTCCTGACCCAGAATACCGCCTGGCAGAATGTGGAAAGGGCAATGGCAAACCTCAGACACGCCCGGCTATTGAACCTTGACCGGCTCTGCCGGACCCCAGCCGGCCGGATCGCCGAGCTCATCCGTCCTGCCGGATACTATAACATCAAAGCCCGGCGTCTGCTCTCGGCGCTCAAATGGCTGAAGGAACAGGGCGGATTTGCGAAACTGCAGGCGACTCCCACCTCCCGGCTCCGCACCAGTCTGCTTGACTGTTACGGTGTGGGACCTGAAACCGCCGACTCAATCCTGCTCTATGCGCTCAACCGCCCGGTATTCGTCATTGATGCCTATACCCGGCGCATCCTTGCCCGCTATGGACTGATTCAGGGAGATGAACGCTACGAGGAACTCCGGATCTGGATTGAACAGAGCCTTGCGCCGTTCCTTAAAAATGACGCGCAGGCAACCGTCCGGGCTTTCAATGAGTTTCATGCTCTGTTTGTCCGGCTTGCCAAGACCCACTGCCGGAGCCAGCCCCGGTGTCCGGGCTGTCCGCTTAACTCCCGTTGACTTTAAGCATCCGCTCAATAACATAACCAGATGCAACTTCTGCTCCTGTTGCTCATGCAGCCTCTGCCTGACACTGCACTAACCGCACCGGATACCGGTAAGGTGGACATTGTCTATTACGGTGCCCGGCTCGTCCGGTTTCTCGCCCGTGAGGAACGGGTAGTCCTGCTTGACTCCGCCTGGGTCCGCTACCGGGATATGTCGGTCTATGCGGACTCAATCACCTATGACATCCGGCGCCACACCCTGAGTGCGGTCAGAAAGAGTTCTGCCGGCGAATCGGCGCTGGTCCGCTTCCGGACCGCCACCGAACAGGTTACCGGCACTGAACTCCACTATAATGTTGACACCCGCCGGGGTATGATGCGCTATGCCCGTTCCCAGGTGGAAAACGGCTGGATCAGCGCCCGGGAAGTATGGCTTGTCCGGGAACGGGTGCTGAACGCCCTCAATGCCGACTATACCACCTGTGATCTGCCCCATCCCCACTACGCCTTCTTCGGACCCCGGGTAAAACTGTTTATGGATGATGTGGCGATTGCTGAGCCGGTAATTCTGCGTCTCGGCAGGATCCCGGTCCTGCCCGCACCCTTCTGGCTTGTACCGGTGGCATCAAAGCGCAAATCCGGACTGATGCCCTTCAAGGTCGGCAGTGCCACTGATCAGGGCTACTATGCCAAGGGCATCTCCTATTACTGGGTCCTGAACGACTATGCCGACATCACCTTCCTTGCCGATATTATGACCCGCCGGGGTGTCCAGTTCCGCACTGAGGGAATCTACATCGTCAACCCTTATTCCCGGGGTTCGGTGCAGGGCTCCTACATCCGGGAGTTCTGGAATCCGGCAAATCCGGACCTCGTCCGCTACAGCTTCAACCTCAGCACCGCCAGCAAAATCACACCGCTCACCGATCTTGATATCCAGGCGGAACTGATCTCCGACACCGCCTATGCACCGGACTACGCCGAAGACCGGCTTGACTGGCTCAAGCAGGAGGTCTACTCCTATGGCGCACTTACCCACCGGTTCCGCGGTCTGGGCAGGGCAAACCTCCGGGCTGAACGCCACACCTATTACATGCGCCATTACGACTACCAGCTTCTGCCCGCTGCCAGCATCGGCTTTAACACCCGCACCCTGCCCCTGGGCTGGAATATCACCCCGGCTGCCGGCTTCTCCCGGCGCGTGGAAAAGGCAGACTCATCCGGAACTGACACCCTGCGCGCCCAACGGCTCACACCATCATTATCCTTCAATCTCACCAGTCCTTCGTATCCAATTGGCACAATTGAAATCTCGGACCGGCTCAACTTCTCCGATTCCCGGCGCTCATACCGGAACGCTCCCTTCAGTCACACTCAGACCCTCAATAACGAACTGGGACTGGGCACCTCCCAGAAGCTCATCGGCATCTTCAACACCAGTGAAGCGGTCAGCTGGAACTGGACCGACAACCTGACCGACACCCTGCCGCCGGACCCCAGACTCACCTTCAGCCTCGGCTCCGGATTTTCCCTGTTCCGGGTCTTCTCCACCCGCGCCCTCAACCTTGCCGGCATTCTCCACACCGTCAGCCCGAACCTCCAGTTTTACTACGAGCCAAAAATTACCCCCGCGGGTGTCTTCGGCAGACCCGATCTCCTGCATCCCGATATCACCAACCTGCAGTTCTTCCTGCGCAACGGCTTTCAGGCAAAACGGGCGACAACAAAGGAAAAGTTTGACCTCGGCACGGTCAACTTCTCCACCGGTTATGACCTGCTTCAGCACCGGCTCTCACCGGTCTATGCCACCATCTCCACCCGCCCCCTCCTGCTCATCACCGGAACCGACTCCGGACCGGTGCGCCGGCGGTTTGACCTCAACCTTGACGGCAACCTGGGATTCAGACCGGAATCGCTCCGGCTCAGCGATGACTACCAGCTGCTCACCAGCTTCAGCTGGACCACACTCCGCACTGATACTGTCCACCACCGGGAAAACGGACTGGAACTGCGCCTCAACCACACCCTGGGAAAAAACCTGAACATGCTCACCGGCTCGGTATCATTCTCCTTTGCCGGCTGGCGGCTCGGCCTCAACTCCATCGGCTACAACTTTACCCGGCGCCAGCTCACCGATTACTCAATAACCCTCTGGCGCGACCTCCACTGCTGGGAGGCGCTGGGCACCATCTCCGGACTGGGAAAACAGTGGCGCTGGGACTTTGAGGTCCGGATCAAGAAACTCCCGGATGTCCGGTTCGGCAAATCGCTCTTCCGCACCTTCCTGCCATGAAACTTTACCTCGCCTCCACCTCACCCCGGCGCCGTCAGCTCCTGCGGGATCTCGGCATCACCTTCTACCCTGTAAAACCCGCATTCTTTGAACCCGAAATCAGCTTCAGCCAGAACCCGCGCCGGCTGGCAATTACCCTTGCCCTGCTCAAAGCCCTCTCCTGCACCCCGAAGGTCAAAAACGGCATCATCATCGGCACCGACACCATTGTCGTGATCAGCAACCGGATTCTCGGCAAACCCGCAAACCCGACTGCCGCAAAACGCATGCTTAAACTTCTTTCTAACAAAACTCATCAGGTAATTACTGGAATTGCACTTATAAAAATGCCCGAGAAAAAAATCTATGCAGACGCCGAGACCACCCGCGTCACCTTCCGTGCCCTGACCGATGAAGAGATAGAGTCCTATATCTCCACCCCTGAGCCCTATGACAAGGCGGGCGCCTATGCCATTCAGGGCAGAGCCGGGCTCTTTGTGGAGCGCATCTCCGGCTGTTACCTCAATGTGATCGGTCTGCCGGTCAGTCTCCTTTTGAAACTGCTTCAGGATGCCGGCTGGAAAAATCCTGCCTCACGGTGACTTCAGCTGGACATTTATCCGGTAACCGCAATCCCGCAAGCCCTGCCTGTTATCCAGAACCAGAAAATACAGACCCGCAGCAGGAATGGTGTCGTAGAAAAGACCTGCCTGATATGCCAGCCGCCGGATTCTCGGCTGATAGCTCTCATTTGCCTGCCACCGCCTGAAATTGGGTTCATCAAGGAACATCAGGTAAATTGTTGTTGTATCGCTTGAACATTGCCCTTGGAGCCGGTAACCGGCAGGGCAGGAATCAAAAAACCAGACCGCCTCGCCTGCCTTCACCGCTCCTTCCCAGACCGCAAAATTGACCACCCGGGGCACGACCCGGACCAGAACCGAATCACTCCCCTTCCTGTCCAGACCATCGGCTACCTGCACCTTTAACAGCACCACACCTGAGGACTCGGGCGCCCGCCACTGAATCCGGTTGTCAAACTGATTTCCGAAAACTCCGGCTGAACACCACCACTCATAACTCAGCGGACCCCGGGCACCCGGCTCAACCCGGCAGACAAAACTGCAGGTATCAAGAACCGCCACCTGACCTTTTCCCTCAACCCCGCTAATCACCGGCGGACCGAACTCATAACCACACCGGCTGGCAACTACAAGACCAGTGATAACAAGAACGCGCAGGTAACTCACAAACCGCATCGGTATAAAGATTATCCGGTCCGTCCTGTCAGGGTCAAGAAAATCGCCTCCACAGCCGGCACCACCCCGGACCCCGCAACCACTACCACCCCTGCCCCGGGCTAGCCCCCCCCTTGACAGGACTGAATATATAACACCTTAAGCATCAATATGTTAAATTAAAGAACCCCTGTGCATTATTATGCACATATAAACGCTCCCCGGTGGTGGCACCTGGGGAAAATCGGCTCTATCTGTCCGGGCGGTTTCGAATAGTAACGAAGCGGACAGATTCCTCGACTCGGCTGACGCCTCGCCCGGAATGACACAATAATAAAACGGTCATTTCGAGCGGAGCCCGAAGGGCGGAGTCGAGAAATCTCTTGAAGGAGATTCCTCAACAGGCTCGGAATGACGGAAGAAGAAAAGAGAGATTCCTCGATTCCGCTTCGCTCGGAATGGCAGAAAAAGGGAAAGGTCATTTCGACCGGAGCCGAGCAGAGCGAGGCGGAGTGGAGAAATCGCTTAAAAGAGATTCCTCGACAGACGCGGAATGACTTCCCTTTTCGTCATTTCGACCGCAGTGGAGAAATCCCTTAAAAGCGATTCCTCGACAAGCTCGGAATGACAGAAGGATGAACAAAGGGATTCCTCGACTCGGCTGACGCCTCGCCCGGAATGACACAATAATAAAACGGTCATTTCGAGCGGAGCCCGAAGGGCGGAGTCGAGAAATCCCTTGAAGGAGATTCCTCGACAGGCTCGGAATGACGGAAGAAGAAAAAAGGGATTCCTCGATTCTGCTTCGCTCCACTCGGAATGACAAGAAAGCAAAGCCATGGAACGACCCGCAGAGGTCTATCCGACCGCAGTAACCTGTTTATGTCATTTCGAGCGCAGTGGAGAAATCCCTTTCCTACCGTGCAATCACTACTTTG
>JBDRTY010000005.1 GCA_039801085.1 candidate division WOR-3 bacterium
ATCAGGGGGTCGGCAATCCGGATTCTGCCCGAGACCGAGCTTGCCCCCACCTCGCCGTAGTTCTTTACCCAGGTCGGCAGGTTGATAATCTCACCCGGGTTGATGATGCCATCACCATTGCCGCCGGAGTCATCAATAATGCTGCGGAGATAGACCACATAAGGGTAATTGGGGGCAATGGTAACTGCACTGCCAAGATAGGGGAGGAGGTTCCGGCCGGTGACCGTGACATAAAGCGAGTCTCCCGGCAGAACGGTCTGGAGGTTGAAATTGATCTGTCCGGAGGCATCAGTATGGCCGACATAATAAACGGTCGTGTCCTGTCTTGACATCACACACACCTGGGCATTGGCAACCGGACCGGTGCCATCGGTGACAGTGACAGTAAAAGGAAATGAGCCGATGATCACCGTTTGTGGATGAGAAACGGTCAGCGGTCGTGGTGTCGCTGACCAGATATTCAGTTCCGGGTCGCCGAAACTGTTGAACATATAAAGCTCTTCCTCAGAAACCTCGTCGGGCAGCGGATAGGCGAGAAGCATGAACAGCTTGCCCCACTGGGTACACTGGACAAAGGTATAGGCAAGGCTGTCAACATAGGACATGAAGGTGCCGGCAGCGAGCGAGTCGTTGTAACCGGAATAGCTCACCTCGGATGCGCCGAAATAACCGATCCCACCCTTCTCCGCGCCCGCCTTGAGCCAGGCTTCGGCATGGCAGTCTGAAGCCTCATCAAAATTGCCGGACAGACAGGTGGGGGCAATCACCATCGGCGTCATTCTGCCGTTGTTCAATGCATAGACATTGGAGTTCGTCCAGGAGGGGCTGACATTTGCCCAGGCGTCGTTGGCACCATGGCCCCGGTAGAGCATCCAGGCTCTGCCCTGATTGAGTGAATCGGTGAGCCGCTGGGCGGTGTTCAGCCCCCAGCGCTCGAACAGGGTATCAAACTGGGTGAACGGTCTGCCCAGCACATAATTCCGGATCCGGATTACGACGGTCCAGAAACGGGTAGGCTGACCGCTTTCATAGCCGGCAAGGGCACAGACCCGCTTGAACCACTCGGTATTAGCAAGGTAGGGCTCCATTTCATAGCGGTAGAGCTTATTCATTACCGCCCGGGCTTCGTCAATGGTCCGGACACAGACCCGGGCAATCATCAGGTCGGCAAGGAGGTCGCTGCCTTCGTGGAGTGAATAGTATAGATCAGAGGCATCGGTTTGACCGGGCCAGTGGCAGCATTTCACGAACTCCGGGGCGTCACCGACGAGCAGCACATAGTCCGGCGGCTTGGGCCAGGTGAGATAGGCGTTGTGGATGTAGTTGTAGATCAGGGCGGTGTCATTGCCACCAAGCTGGGAGGTGGTGACCACCCTGGTCTCCCAGCCCTTGCGTTTTTTCCACTCAGCAAACGGCGTTACCGCACTGGCAAACTGATCATTGACAATGATCAGATAACTTCCATCTTCGGCGCGCTGGGGTGGGGCGACAAAACGGTAATTGGCAATGAACGACCGGTAAAGCGGTTCAAACGCCCGGGAGATTTTCGGCTGGCGGTGTATTTTGGGGTTGATGCCGGATCGGTTCTGCTGGTAGTTGAGTACCACCCGGATACGGCGGGAGACCCGGAGTTCGCCGGTGACCGGGTTGAAGCGCAAAGGCTGAATTACCAGCTGGACGAGCCGGAAGTCACGCATGATCATCGGTGCACTGCTGCGTGCCGGTGCCTCCGGATAAAATTCATGCCGGGCGTAGCGGGCTTCATCAATGACAAACGGTGGCGTTGGACTGTTTTCTGCCAGCGGCGGCTGAGCCGGATAGATGCGGAATCCGGACAGGGTAATGGCATCCTCTTCGAGAACCTGGACATCGATATCGGCGAAGTCCGGCACCGCAATAAACCGGGCGACTACCGGCAGTTCCGGAGCGCCGGTCTGGCTCATCCTGCCGGCGGCAGGGATGTTGAGCCGCAGGCGCTGGAACCGGCCTGCCGGCGTAACCGTATCTTCGACATAAAAACCGGAAAGATTAAGTTCAACGATGGTGTGCTGCTGATCAGAAGACAGCACCTCAAACTGCGATGGTGTCTCATCGGCGCTGGTTTGCAGGCCAATCCAGCGTGGTGTGCCGGTCAGAAATGCCGGCAGGATAAAAATTAGCGTCAGTAATGCTTTTTTCATGCCATTCTCCTTTTAAACCTTGTATGCTCGGACGGTTAAATTAAGTCCCCGGCGCCGGAGTTCGGTGATAAATCTGCCCGCCGGCACCGCCTTTTCACCCGGCTGGACACCGCAGACAGGAATCTGATTGCGCGCCAGCATCAGCCCGACAACTGCGGCGGAAAAGCCGGTGGTGCGCATCATTGCGGTCAGACCGGTTTTTTTGTCTGCATAATCAACCAGCTGATAACGCAGCAGCCGGCGGCTGCCATTTTTTATCCCTGTAACTTCAATCCGCAGCAGGACCACATCATCGGTTTCCCAGCCCAGCACCTTTTCCAGGGCGCAGGCAAGTTCGGCACGGGGCAGACGGCGCCAGTTGCCGACCGCGCTTTTCATGATCAGCTCGAACATCAGCCGGTGTCCCGGATAACGGATGGTTTTATAGTCCAGCTCCCTGATTTTCCCCTGGAAGGTTTCGGGCAGAGTTGAGGCGCCCCCGGAGGTGTGAAAGGCTTCCAGCCGGCCGAAGGGCGGCGGGAAGATAACCGTCTCCGGTTCAGTCAGCGCCTTTACCTGCTGAATTTTCCCATTCCGGAGCACCAGGCACGGTTCGGCATACTCGTTGAGCAGACCCTGAGCAGAAAAGACCAGTTTATAGAAGAGCGGGGGCTGGGGTTTTACCGGCAGGCCGCCAACCCGGATTTTGACCTCTTCGGTCCGGTCGAACCGGGAGACCGCATCCGCGACCAGAATGTTGGTCATCCCCGGTGCCAGTCCGCAGTCCGGAATAATCGTGCAGCCGACAGTCTGTGCCTGCTGGTCCAGCGCCAGCTGTCGCCGCACTATGGAGTTGTTACCGCCGAGATCACAGAAATTGGTGCCGGTGGCGATTGCCATCCGGGTGAGTCTTAGGTTGTAATTATAAGGAACACAGCTGATCGCTGCCTGACAGCGGGCAAGCAGCTTTTTCAGTTCATGTGCGGTCGCCTCGGCATGGACCGGGATGAGCCGGCTGCTTTTGAGAAACCGTCGCAGCCGGTTCAGCGGCCGCGGCTGGCGGTCAACAACATAAACCTTTTCCACATCGGGCTGGCGGACCAGATCAAAGCTGACCGCCTGTGCCATCTGTCCGGCACCGAAAATCAGCAGTTCCATTTTTCCTCCTATGTCAGCAGCGGTGCTGACCGGCAGTTCTGTCCCGACTGTTTATCAAGTTAATTTAACAACCAGTCCCTGACAGTCAAACAAATTTTCTTGACTTTATCCTGCCGGCAGTGATAATCAGGCAGAATGAAGAAACAGGATGTCCGACCCCAGAAAGCGGTCAAAGTTAAAACCGCGGTCAAGACACCCGCCGGACCCCAGCTGGCGTTCAAGCGGAAAAATTACATTCTCCTTGGCGCCGGGCTGTTGACAATTATTGCCGGCTTTATCAGCCTCAGCGCCGGGTCCATCACCCTTGCCCCAATCCTGCTGGTAGCGGGCTACTGTGTCCTGATTCCCCTTGCCCTGCTTTTGAAATGAAACAGCGCCTGCTGTCAGCAGACGAGCTTGACCGGCTGATCCGGGAGCTGAGTCAGCAGGTTGCTGCCCGCAATACCGATATTGACCGGCTGGCGCTGATCGGGATTCAGCGCCGGGGGGTGCCGCTTGCCCGACGGATCGCCCGGGAACTGAAGCGGCTGACTGGCACCGAACCGCCAGTGGGCTCAATTGACATTACCCTCTATCGCGACGACCTCCAGCTCGTTGCCGAGACACCGCTGGTGCGCGGTTCCAGCATCGGTTTTGATATCAACGGCAAACGGGTGGTGCTGGTGGATGATGTGCTCTTCACCGGCAGGACGGTCCGGGCGGCGCTGACCGAACTGCTCGATTTCGGCCGGCCGGAGACGGTTCAGCTGCTGGTGCTGGTGGATCGGGGATACCGGGAGCTGCCAATCCAGCCCGATTTTGCCGGACTGAAGGTGGAGACCGGACGGGATGATCTGGTGGATGTCTATCTCACCGAAACCGACGGCCGGGATGAGGTGGTGCTGACGCGCCGGAAAGGGGAAACCGCTTGAAAGCCCAGCGGGTAAAGGCAAACCCGGCGACCGGCGGGTTGAAGCATCTCCTGGGGATTGCGGAGCTGGACCGGGAGGAGATTCTGACCATTCTGGAGCAGGCGAAGAAATTCCGCGAGGTGCTGGACCGGCCGATTCCGATTGTGCCGGCACTGCGCGGCAAGACAATTGTCAACCTTTTCTTTGAGCCCTCAACCCGGACGGTAACCTCGTTTACTCTGGCTGCCACCCGGCTTTCGGCACAGTGCCTCAACTTCTCGGTTGCCGCCTCTTCGGCGAAAAAGGGTGAAAGCCTGCTGGACACGGTGGAGAACATTGAGGCGATGCGGGTGGACGGAGTGGTGGTCCGGCATCAGGCTGCCGGTGTGCCCCATTTTCTGGCGCAGCGGGTGAACTGTTTTGTGGTCAATGCCGGTGACGGCTGTCATGAGCATCCGACCCAGGCGCTGCTTGATGCCTATACGCTGCTGGAGCGGTTCGGTTCCCTCGAAGGAAAGAAGGTGCTCATCGTCGGCGACATTGCCCATTCCCGTGTTGCCCGCTCCAATATCATCTGTCTCAACCGGCTGAGGGCAAAGGTGGCGGTGTGCGGTCCGCCGACTCTGATCCCGACCGATATTGCGGAAATGGGGTGTGAGGTGTTTTTCCGGCTGGACCGGATTCTCTATGAGGTGGATGTGGTCCATATGCTCCGGCTGCAGGTGGAGCGGATGAGCGCCAATTTCATCCCCAGCCTGCGTGAGTACCGGCAGTTTTACGGTCTGACCCGGGAGCGGCTGATGAAACTCAGTCCGGAGACGGTGATCATCCATCCCGGTCCGGTGAACTGGGGGGTGGAGATGGACTATGATGTCCGGGAGCTGCCCCAGACCCTGATTCTGAATCAGGTCAAGAACGGGGTGGCGGTGCGGATGGCGGTGCTTTATCTTCTGGCAGCGAGCCGGGGTCTGCTGAACGGTGAGGGTAATGAATAAAATTCTCTTTGCCGGCGGGAGTATCATTGATCCCCAGTCGGGCAAAATCCGCCGGGCGGATGTGCTGGTGGAAAACGGAGCCATCCGGGAGGTCGGGACAAAGGTCCGCGGTGACGGCGCACGGGTGATCGACTGCAGAAACCGTTATCTCGCGCCCGGGTTCATTGACCTCCACTGCCATCTCCGGGAGCCGGGCGAGGAGATTAAGGAGACGATCGCCTCGGGCTGCTGGTCGGCATTTGCCTCCGGGTTCACCCAGATCTGTCCCATGCCCAATACCACGCCGGCGATTGACTCCGAGGCGCTGGTCCGGTTTGAACAGGAGGCGGCTACAGCGGCAAAGGCGGCGCGGATCATTCCGGTTGGCGCCATGACCAAGAACCGTCAGGGCCGGGAACTGGCAGAGCTCGGCTCAATGGCTCAGGCCGGGGCACGGGCGGTTTCGGATGATGGCAGCTGGGTCAGCGATGCCGGGCTGATGCGCCGGGTCATGGAGTATGCGACCAGCTTCAATCTCCTGGTCATGAGCCACTGCGAGGTGCCGGAGCTGACAGCCGGACCGGCAGATGAGGGCGGTGTGGCAACCCGGCTCGGATTAAGAGGTGCGCCCGGACAGGCGGAGGCGATTGCGGCGATGCGGGACATCATGCTTGCGGAGCTGACCGGTGCCCGGCTGCATATCTGCCATGTCTCGAGCCGGCAGACGGTGGAGGTGCTGCGCTGGGGCAAGGCGCGGGGAGTGGCGATAACCGCCGAGACCTGCCCCCACTACTTCACCCTGACAAGCGAGGCGCTTGAGGGTTATGACCCGAACCTGCGGGTCAACCCGCCGCTGCGCAGTGAGGCGGACCGGAAGGCGATTGTCAAGGGACTCAGGGACGGAACGATTGACTGCATCGCCACTGATCATGCGCCCCACAGCGCCGAGGAGAAGGAGCGGGAGTTTGAGTCGGCAGCGCCCGGTATCATCGGGTTTGAGACCGCCTTCAGCCTCGCCTATGAAACACTGGTGCTGAAACGGGTGCTGACTCTGCCGGAACTGATCGCCCGGCTGACCGTGGTGCCGGCAACCATTCTTGGAATTGAACCGCCGGTGATCAAACCCGGGGTGGAGGCGAATCTGGTGGTGATTGATACCGAACTCAAATGGGAGCTGACCCGGGCAAGGATTTACTCCCGGTCATACAACACACCGTTTCTGGGCAGGATGATGCGGGGCAGGGTGGTGGCGACTCTGCTGGGCGCAAACAGTTATTTTGATCCTGAATTCCTGAAAGTTTAGCTTGGTTCTGCTTTTTCTCGCCCTGCTTTTGGCAGGTGGTAATGAGCCCGAATCGCTGCCGGAGATCCGGGTGCACCGCACTACCACACCGCCGGTGATTGACGGTGTGCTGGAGGAGGTCTGGTCCGGGGCGGACTCGGCAACCGGCTTTATTCAGCAGATTCCGGAGAATGGCAGACCGGCGTCAGACCCGACGACGGTATATCTCCTCCAGGATGAGAAAAACCTCTACATTGCCTTCCGCTGCCCTGTCAGTGACTTCACCCGGGTGAACGACCGGCTGAGTGAGGAGCCGGACGGGGTCCGGGTGCTGATTGATCCCTTTGACGACAATGTCAGCGCCTACTGCTTCATTGTGGGATTTAACGGGGTGGAGACTGATTACCGGATCACCGGTGATGGCGCCAGTTATGAGAACTGGGACGGGGTCTGGCGCTCGGCGGTGAAACGGCATGACTGGGGTTATGCAATTGAGCTGGCAATTCCCTTCAAGACCCTGCGTTATCCGCCGGCGCGGACCGAATGGGGGATTGACTTTGCCCGCTACTTTGTCCGGCGGGGTGAGCGGTCCTTCTGGTCCCGGCATGAGATTACCGGATTCCGGGTCTCGCGCATGGGCCGGCTTACCGGAATTCAGCCCGCATCCCGGCGCCTGGGGCTGGAGCTTTATCCGGTCGGACTGCTCCGGCAGGAGAAGTCGGGGAGTGATGCTGCCGGCTGGCGCGATCTGCTCCGGGCTGAAGCCGGACTGGATTTAGCCTATGCGCCCACACCGAGTGGCAATCTGCAGGTTACTCTCCTGCCCGATTTTGCCCAGATTGAGGCTGATCCCTATCAGGTGAATCTGTCCCGTTATGAACTCTGGCTTGCCGAGCGCCGGCCATTTTTCATAGAGGCGGTTGAGACATTTGGCGGTTCCTCCCAGCCGGTTAAAATCTTCTATTCCCGGCGGATCGGCCGACCCCTGCCCGATGGCCGGGTGGTGCCGATTTTAGCCGGAATGAAGTGGACCGACCGGCTCGGCCGGAGCCAGCTTGGGGTTCTCGGAGCGCTCACCGGTGAACTGGGCAGCGAACCGCAGAGCTTCTATTCGGTGCTGGCAGCCCGGCATCAAATCCTTGCCAACTCCGAGCTCGGTCTGCTTTATGCAGGCAAGGACAACCGCCAGCTGTCCAATCACGGCCTGGCGCTGGACGGCATCTGGCGCCACCGCACGCTCACGAGCCGGCTGTTTGTCTGCGGTGCCCAGTATGGTGACAGCCTGGACTATGCCTTCAGTCTGGACGGCAGTTATCAGTCCGACCGTTTGAGCGGTGAGCTGATTCTCCGTCAGATTCAGCCCGAGTTCAACTTGAACGGTCCGGGCTATACCACCTGGCGCGGACAGTACGGCACATTTTACTTCGGTCCTACCGTTTACAACCGCGGCGGATTGCGCTACGGTGCGCTCCTGCCCGGAATCGAAATCAGCCGGGAGTGGGACTATCCGGCCGGGATTTTTGACCGGCGGGTCTTTGTCAATCTTACCGGAATGACCCGTTCCCAGCAGCATATAACCGCCTGGACCGGCTGGGGCGAGCAGTGGGCGCTTGAGCGCCGGTTTCCCGCAGTTTATGCGGGCATCTACTATGCCACCGACGCCACCCGTCCCTTTTCCGCCAGCCTTTACTGCAATTACGAAACCAGGTCTGCCAACTACCGCCGGCTGATGATCGCACCGGTGGCACAGCTGGAGCTGACACTCCAGGGCAGGCTCGGCGACCGGCTCTCGGTCTGGTATACCCACAGCACGACGATTGAAGCCGATTCACTCGGACAGGTGCGCCGGCAGGACCTGACAAGTGTGCTCCGGCCCGGGCTGGAATACAGCTTCTCGCCCAAGGCATCGGCACGGCTGTCCTGGGAGGCGGTAACAGGCTACGCCCCGGAAGCGGAGCGTCAGTATCTCCGGCACGGGCTGTTCGGACTTTACTCCTGGACCTTTGCCCCGCGCAGCACCTTCTACTTTGCCACCAACTGGGTTCTTGACAAGGGCAATACCAGCGCCATCTTCGTTGCCAAGGTAAGGTATCTGTTCAATATTTAGGTTCGGGTTTGAGGCTCAAAATCCGGTCGAGCCGGAAGGTGCGCTCCTCCTGGCGCAGGGTGCAGAAGGCGCGCAGTCCCGGATAGGAGCTCCCCCGGAATTGGAAGTTACCCAGCTCCCGGGGGATGACCAGCCGGCAGGACCGTTCGCCACCGGGCTTGAGGTAGACGATCCTCAGCGGCTGGCCGGTCCTGATTGCCGAACGGATGATTTCCAGCTTCTCCTCAAGCGCCGGCTCGGCTGCGGCCGTGCGGGAGCGCAGCCGGGAAAGAAACCGGACAATCCGCCAGTCGGTGAAAATGTCCTCCTCCCGGACCGGCCGGGTCAGGCTGATGCCGGCAAACGAGGTGCAGCGGGAGAGCGCCACATAGACCTGACCGGGTGCAAATGCACCGGCGCCGAGATCAATCACCACCCGTTCAAAGGTCTTGCCCTGCGCCTTGTGAATCGTCACCGCCCAGGCGAGCCGGAGCGGATACTGGGTAAAGGTGCCGGTGAGCTCACTCTCAATCTGCTGTCGCGTCTCGTTGAACCGGAAGCGAAAGATCTCCCAGCGGAACGGGGCAACCCTTGCCCTTCGGCGATCGGTAAACTGGACCTCAATCAGCTCCTGGTCTGTGTCCGGATCATCGACAAAGTCAAGCACCCATCCCAGGGTGCCGTTGACCCACCGGCCCGCGCTGTCATTGACCAGCATCATCACCTGCGCACCCCTTTTCAGTGCCAGCAGTTCATCGGTGGGATAGAAACTGGGATTGAAGTTCCCATCAACCCGGGCGCGGAAATGAAGAAGCTGACCTGGCAACCCCCGAAGACGCTGATTGTTGATTTTCGCCGCCTGTTCATTCCGGGCGGTAAGGTGAATCACCGGTTCGTCCGGGTGTGAGTCCAGCTGGACCCCGACCCGGCTGTTGAGGTGTGCCAGCGCCTCCGGGCTGACGGTGTTGTTGCGGATCTGATTGAGGAGGTAGACAAATTCCGGCTCCTGCTGCCGGTAAACCCGGGTGAGCTCAAGAAATTCAAACTCCAGCTCCTGAAAAACCCGGGAGTCGAAGAAATAGGGGCTGGGATAATGGTTGCGGAAGATCTCCCGCTCGGCACCGGTGACTACCGGCGGCAGCTGATAAAGGTCACCGATGAATATCATCTGCACCCCCCCGAACGGCACATCCGGCTCGTCCCGGTTCAGGCGCAGAAACCGGTCCACGCAGTCCAGCAGGTCGGCACGCACCATTGAGATTTCATCAATGACAATTACATCCAGTTTCTCATAAATCCGGCGGGTGCGGGAATGCAGACGGCTTACCTTGTCCGGGGTGATGTCGGGCTTGAACCGGAAAAAGGAGTGGATCGTCTCGCCCCGGACATTCAGGGCGGCAACGCCGGTCGGTGCCAGCACCGCCACCTGCTTTTCAGTATGGGTCCGGAAATAATCAAGCAGGGTCGACTTGCCGGTGCCTGCCTCACCGGTGATGAAGAGATGGCGCCGGCTTTTCTCCATCAGCTCCAGCGCGCGGGTAAACTCGGGATTGAGCTCAATCATTCAGGGAAGCGGTCAAATGGGTTTATTTTACCTCGCTTACCGGTCCGGGCTTCATGAACCGGTTCCCGCCCAGATGGTAAATCAGCTCTGCCTCCGGCTTCCAGGTGCCGTTGTCCCACAGCCCCTCCTCCACCTCCGCATAGATCACCTCACCAAAGAACATGATGTGATCGCCGATCTCAATTCTGTCAATGACACTGCACTCCAGTGCACCGATACACTCTCTGATCTTCGGCGCGCGCAGCAGTTTGACCGCCTGCTCCGGGGTCAGCTTTGCACCCGCAAACTTGTCCTCATCTCTGCCCGAGCGGGTGCCGCAGTAAAGCATGGCGTCAAAAAGAGTCCAGTCCGGAATGTTGACGACAAACTCACCCGAGCGTTCAATCAGTTCGGCGGAGAAGCGGGTTTTTCCGACCGCAATCCCCAGCGCCGGCGGCTGGAACGAAACCGGGCAGTGCCAGGCGATGGTGATGATACTCCGCCGGTCCTGAAAGGCGGAAGATACCATTACGACATTCCCTGAATTGATCAGCCGGTTTGCCTGAGAAACTGGGATCTCAATTTTCATTGATGATAGTTATAGGAGAGCAGGGTTAAATGTCAAAAACAGCGGCGGACTTATCCGGTCTGGCAGCCATGCCGGTGGGAATGGTGGTTGCCGCATCCTTCGTGCCCGCAGCCGGGGGCACCCGGCACCAGTGTGCCGGCAGCAAACCGCCTTATCATCTCCTCCACAGTTCCGGAAACCCCGGGATAAACGGCGATGCCGGCAGCGGTCAGCTGGTCAAGTGCGCCCGGTCCAATCCCGCCGCAGATCACTGCCTCAACCCGGTTCTCGGTGAGTATCCGGGCGAGCGCTCCGTGGCAGTGGCCCGGGTGAGGGATGACCGATTTCGGACCGGTTCTGCCGTTTTCAATTTCCACCAGCGTCAGTTTTTCACACCGGCCGAAATGAGGGGCAACGGTATCGCCATCAGTGGCAACTGCTACCTTCATTTTACCTCCTGTTCAATCATCCGGTCAATGACTTTCATCAGGGCAGCGGCAGCTTTTGATTCCGGATGGGCAAGGACCAGGGGCATGCCGGCATCACTGCCCCGGACGATTGCCGGGTCAAGCGGCACCTGCCCCAGCAGCGGCACGCCCAGCTCCTGTGCCATCCTTGCCCCGCCGCCGGTGCCGAAGAGTGCAATCTCCTGACCGCAGTGGGGGCAGGTCATTCCGGACATGTTCTCAACCACCCCGAGCAGCTTCAGATTCAGCAGTCGGGCAAAGCTGACCGCCTTGCGCGAGTCGAGCAGTGCCACATCCTGCGGGGTGGTAACGACGAGTGCGCCGGTCGCGGGAATCAGCTGGGCAACAGAAAGCGGTTCATCACCGGTTCCGGGCGGAGAATCAATGATGAGCCAGTCCAGTTCGCCCCAGCTGACATCACCGAGAAACTGCATGATCGCCCGCAGCTTCAGCGGTCCGCGCCAGACCACCGGTGTATCCGGATTGTCCAGGAGCATCGCCATTGACACCACCAGCACCCCGGCGGGGGTGGGCACCGGTGCGATTCTGCCCCCGGACCCGAGCTCGAAACGGGCATTTTCCACCCCGAGCATCTTGGGCACATTCGGACCGTGAATATCGATATCCAGCAGGCCGACCTTCCGGCCGCGCCTTGCCAGTCCGGCGGCGAGATTGACCGCAATTGTGGTCTTGCCTACACCTCCCTTGCCGCTGAATACCAGAAGCCGGTTTTTTACTCCCTGGAGATTGTCACTTATCTTGCGCAACTCCTCCGGGTCCATCCCTTTAACGCTCACCGTCACTCCTTTCTTTTGCACCGGGACATTTGATCACCAGCGCCTTACCGCCAACCAGCGCCGCCGCGACCTTCCGGCGGGCAGACTCAACGATCCGGCCAAAGGTGGGGCGCGACACCCCCATCATTGCCGCCGCCTGCTCTTGATAATGACCTTCGAGATCAGCCAGCCGCAGCGCCTCCAGTTCATCGAGCTCCAGCACCACCTGCTCGAGCTGGCAGAGCGGTACGCCCCGGGGTTTGAAAAAGGTGACCTCCGGACTGAACTCAATCCGGCGACAGCATTTACGCCGTGGCATCAGACCGCTCCGGGTAGCGCAGGCTGTTTTTGAACATATGCTCATTATAGCCGGTTTTGGGCAGATGTCAAATACACAGTCAGGTTTGACCGCAACTGAATCTGCCGGCATAATTTTGGCGGTCGGTACCGCCTGCGGAAATGACGGCAGCAAAGGAGGTGCAGAATGAAAAGACGGGTACTGACGATGCTCATTGCCGGACTGCTCGCCGGCACAGGCTGCAGGAAAGCTGTTTCCGACCTGAGCGGTTATGACTATGTCCTCCGGCAGGAGGCGGATGTGATCCATCCACCTTCAGGCACTCCGGATGCCTGGATTACCATCATCGGCGGTGATTATTCCGGAGATTACTATGTGGCGCCTGATGGTGACGACGGCAATCCGGGCACCGCGGAGCGCCCCTTCCGGACGATTGCCCTTGCGGTCAGCCGGCTCCAGCCCGGTGATACGCTGGTGGTCCGGGCGGGTGCCGGACGCCTGCGCCCGGTGATTGCCGGTGAAAACAATTTATACTGTGCCTTTGACCTCTCCGGCTGCCAGTATCTCCGGATTGAAAACCTCGAGATCACCAGCACGGGCGAGCACCGGTTCCGGGAGGGGTTCAGCGGTACTGCCGCACCGGTGGCACACATCCTGCTCCGTAATCTGAAAATTCACCATCTCGATGAGTTCGGCATTGACATCGGCGATGCGCTTGACCTCCGGATTGTCAACTGCTCAATCACCTACTGCGGTTTCGGCAGTATCGGCGGACCGGCAGGTCAGGCGGGCGGCTGGCGCGAGATACTGATTGATGGCTGTGACCTGTCCTACAGCGGCCATTACTATCAGGGCGGTGACGGCTCCCGGCGCCCCTATGACCGGCCGGACGGTTTCGGGATTGAGGCATCGGCCGGACCGATTGAAATCTGCCGCACCACCGCTACTCACAACTGCGGTGACGGGCTGGACTCCAAGGCAGAGCGAACCTGTATCCACGAATGCCTGGTGGCAAACAACGCCTGCGACGGCATCAAGCTCTGGGGCGACTCCTCCCGGATTGAAAACTGCCTGATCTACGGCCGGGGAGATGGCAACACCACCATTACCCCCTGGTCACCGCTGGTGATCAGCACTGAAAGGCGGGATGCCAGCTTTGAGATCATCAACTGCACAGTTGACGACAGCCTCGGTGGCAACTACCTCCTCCATGTCCAGTATGACCAGCCCGATCTCCCTGTCCGTCTGAAAATTGTCAATACTATCTTTTCCAGCCGGGGCACAAATGCGCCCGCGGTGTGGCTGGCGCCCGCGGTCAGCCCGGACCTGCACCACAATTTGTTTTTCTCGCCGCAGGAGGAGCGGATTCTGATTCAGGGGGAACGGACTTTTACCCGGAATGAGGTCAGCCAGCTCGGCACGGGCAACCTTTACGCCGATCCTCAATTTGTGCGGCCGGCCTGGGGCACGGAGGGGAATTACCATCTCTCTGCCGGCAGTCCGGCGCTTGATGCCGGTGATTCCGCCTCGGCACCGGCGGTTGACCTTGACGGCAGGTCCCGGCCGCAGGGCGCCGGAGTGGATATCGGATGCTATGAGGGGGAATAGCAATTCAAGACACGCTTGCCAGCGGTTCAGTATCTCGGAGTGGGTATGGTGAGTGAGCCTGAACTTTAACTGGCGCTTTTTTCTTTTATTCCAAATAGTCTTTTAACCAGTCTGTCGTTTTCTTTTTCTAACTTTTCAATTTCTTTTTCTTTGCCTTCTAATTTTAACTGATGGCATTTTTTGGAGATTTCGGAAAGTTTTTGATGAAGCGGGTTTTTTGGATCGAATTTTGGAATACCAACGTGTTCCATTACAGAAGGTGTACCAAAACCCCGACCAGCAGACGAAAAGGATTTAATAAAATCACGAACCGGATTTGAATTGATAATAGCGCAAAGATAATGGGCTTCGGGTTCGGAGTCGGTGGCAAAAAAACATGTGGTGTACAAAGGAATTAAATTTTTATAGCCAAAATGAGTCTTAATACTGGAAACCACTGAAGCGATAATATCATTGCCCATATAACCCCAAACTACTTTGTAATTTGAAATAGTTTTTTCATCGACACCAAACATCGCATAAAATGCTTTTTGCTGACGCACTCTTTTTGTAGACTTTGCATTGATGTTTAATAGATCGCTTTTAAATTTTGTAAGATATCCATATGTCCTTGGAAAATTAGTCTTCAAGACTTTTTCTTTTATCGGTTCTCCATTTTTATCATGAGTTAAGAGTATAAAAATTTCATTTTTTATTCCCCAACGTTTAATATCTGCCCCTCTTAGAGCAGGATAAATTAAATTTTTTTCAATTCTTTCTTCTATCTTGGCTATTTTTAATTTCCCTTTTTCGGGAATATTAGAAATAACAATATTACCATCTGAAAGCACCTGATTAACATTGACCCAAAATACTCCATAAGGTTTTGTCTCCACACCATATTGGGCTTTATAATTATTTTTACCTTGTAGCTTTTCAAAATCTTCTCCTTCGGCAAGATAATGTTGCCAAGCACCAACGCTTGAGCCAATTGGCTTAGCGCTATATTTTTTCTTTTGCAAAAGCGGCAAAACTTCGTCTAATAATTTATCAGTAGCAATTTTGCCCACGCCTTTTTTCTTTGTCCAAACAATGTAGGATACCGGATATTCTGTTTTTTCTCCCTTTTTAAGGATTATTGCCGCAGTTTTATTTGCTGCTCCTTCAAATGGTTGAACAGAAACTAAGTCGTGGGCTTTTAATACTTTAAGATATTTACCTTCTCCTAATTGAAATTTCCTGAATCCTTCACCAGCTCCCTTTGATTTAAAAACTTCTTGCGTTATTAAAAATCCTAATTTTGCACCATCTTTTAAGTAATAATCGGACGAGGCATAAACAAAGAGCATGGAAAAATCAGGACGACTAAATCCGTAAGTTTTTTTAAGTGGGAATAATCTATAATCTTGCCAAAGTTTTAAAGTTGCTTCCCTATACTCTTTAGAGAGAATTTCCCACAATATCCACGGCGGATTGCCGACGACAAAATCAAATTTACCGGCGACCATTGGAGCAAAAGCGTTTTTCAGAAATCTTGCCCAGATGCCATTTTTGTTTTGTTTTTCCAGTTCTAAAATTTGATTGTAAAAATTTTTAACTACTTGCTGATTGGTTGGAAATACTAATCCTTCTTTTTCAAATCTTGCCATCGCTTCATCAACCGAGTATTGATTTTTTGCCATTTCTTCAACAAGTGGCGCAGCAGTTGCCAATAAAAATCCACTGTCTCGTACCCATTCAGCAGGAATTTGAAATTTACCAACAGAAGTTGAAACTTCTAAAAATTCGCCAAAAAGATTTCCTGTAGTTCGTGTCGGCGTTAAGACTGAATCACATAAATAAACGGGAATTTCAATATGCCCACCTTTTTCCAATATCTCATTAACCAAATCTCCCATTGCAAAAAGATAATTTACTCTTGAGGCAATAACTGCTAAAGGATTTAAATCAAATCCCCAAATGTTCGCAACAATTCTTTTTGCAATTTCTAAATCCGGCATTTTTTCTTTTTCTCTTCCGTGTTTTATTGCTCGCTGAATAGCCAAAACAAGAAAAGTGCCTGAACCACAAGCCGGGTCCAAAAATCTTTTAAGCGTGTTGCCGTCGTAGCCGACTTCATTGAGTAATAATTCCGCCAGCCAATCAGGCGTGTAATACTCGCCTAAACGATGTCGAACTTCTTTCGGAACTAAATATTGATAAAGTTTTTTAAGAAGGTCGCGGGTTGAAACCGGGTCTAATGTGCTGGTTGCCGGTTCAAATTCAGAAAGAGCGCGGGCAATTTCTCGGATGGCTTCCTTTAATTCCGGCGAATCAAAAGCGGAAAGATACCAGCGGAAGAAGTCACCTTCCAAAAAATTGGTGATTCCCTTTCGGGCGTAAATTCCGCCGTTTTCTATGTCTTCAAGTTGCTGTTCAAGTTCGTCGTCGGATATATGGGCAAGTTGGGAAGCAAGAGACGAGCCAAAAGATGTTTCTCTTAAAGTCAGAAGTTCGGCGGCGATAAGTTTCATTAAAAAAGCAAAATAGGTATGGACGGAAAACAAAAGTTCCTGAAAATCAGTTTCTTTGCCTACTTTGTAAAGTTTTGAAAGCGTTTCCGCTTCTTTTTTCTGATGGCCGCCGGTAAATTGTTCGCCATAAACAATGCCAAACAACCTTTTCCACTCGTTGAAAAATGTGCGGATGTGCGTTTGGTCGCCCCAATATTTAAGAGCATTGGCAAGGGCGGAAACCATTTTTGGGGCAAGCTCGCTTTGAGGACCAAACTTTTGAGCTAAATTTTCGGCGGTAAGAGGAAACCGGGACAAAGCCCGCAGGTGGATTAAAAAAGTTCGGGCGCTTTCCGGATTGAAATCATAAGGACCGCGAATAAGGAATTTGGTTTTGTCGAGCTGTTTGCCGTTTTTATCTTGGTATTGAACAAAGAAAATCTGCTCGCCATCAAAGCCTACCCCAACTAATTGCGTGAGTTTTGTTTCTTTTGCTTCATCGGATAAGTAATTTATCAACTGCTCGTAGGCGTGGTTTATATTTTTTCTTGAAGTAAATGACCTTGGCGGCTCGTATTCAATAATAACTTGTCCATGGACTGCGTCTGATCGACCGCTATAAACTGATTTCTCGTATTTAGGAGTTGATTTAATGTTTAATTCGGTTCTTATCGGCTCTAAAAGTTTTTCAAAACCGATTCTTAAATCTTCCTCGGTTCTGGCTTCATGAAGCAGTTTTTTTGTTCCTAAAACAAGGCTGTCAGCCAACCTGAGAAGCGAATCGTGGTGAAACTCGGTGGCTTGGTTTATCTTACCCTTTTTCATATTTACCCCAATTTAAGCATTAGTGATGGTAACACAATTAAGCATCCGCACTCACGGTTTTTAATTATGAATTTAATCATCAATGAAATAATGTCAAACTCTGTGCCACTTGCCGGGGACTTTTGAGACTATCTCCGATCTCGTGGTGTATTCCGGGTAGCGGGTGTAGACATAGCGGAGGAGGGCGGCAAGGGGGAGGGCGCCGAAGCGGAGAATATCCCGGTCTCATAAGAGCGAGAGCTTCTTTTAGCGAAGACCAAGCACCCAGACACTGTTTGCCCAAGACAGGGTAAAATAGACATATCTACCATCAGGGTGGACCGCAATACCTCGGGGATAGTGGTCTACCACGATCCTTTTGACAACCGTATTGTCAAATGTCCTAATCACCGAAACAATGCCTGAGTACCACCTGTGAGTAACATAGACATAGTTACCAGTGGGTAGTGCCGCAATAGACCAAGGGTAACCTGCGACCGGGATTGTTGCCACTACCGTGTTGTCCGAAGTCCGAATCACCGAGACGGTACTGTCGGTCCAATAGTTGGCAACATAGACATACCTGCCATTGGGCAGTGCGGCAATGCCCGCAGGTTCGTTTCCGACCGGGATGGTTGCCACTACCGTGTTGTCCGTAGTTCGAATTACCGAGACATTGTCTGAGCCCTGGTTAGTAACATACACATACTCACCATTGGGCAGTGCGGCAATGCCCGCAGGTTCGTTTCCGACCGGGATGGTTGCCACTACCGTGTTGTCCGAGGTCCGAATCACCAGGACTTGACTTGGTTCACAGGTAACATAGACATACTCGCCATTGGGCAACGGTGCAATACTATGGGGAACAACTGTGAGCGGGACTGTTGCCGCTACTGTGTTATCCGAGGTTCGGATCACGAGGACATCGCAATCAAGACCTCTGCAGGCGACATACACATACTCGCCATTGGGCAGCGCTGCGATGCCCGCGGGTTCGTCTCCGAGCGGGATGGTTGCCACAACCGTGTTGTCCGAAGTCTGAATCACTGAGACATTGTCTGACCCACGGTTGGCGACATACACATACTCACCATTGGGCAGCGCTGCGATGCCCGCAGGTTCGTCTCCGACCGGGATGGTTGCCACAACCGTGTCCGGATACTTCTCAGTAATTACAATTTCATGCCTGGCAGACCAGCCCGATATAGTACCGTTTATATCTTTTGCCTGTGCCTTGACATAGTAGGTGTTTAGTGCTGCCCACCGGTGGCTCATGCTGACCGTTTCACCTGATGGGACATAAGAACTCCAATTAGATATATTCCCGTCGCCCCAGTCAAATCGGATCGCAATGTTTTCGCCTTCAAGGTCCACGGTTGAAGAGGAGAATTCATAAGAGTTACAGGTATCACCACACATAGCACCTGACGGTGTCGCCGGAGTATTCGGCGGTGCGTTTGTCGAGTGAAAGAAGGACCTTGAGTAATCGGCAAAGGTATAATCAAAGTCTGCCAATTCCCAGGAGAGGATTTTAACCTTGAATTCCAGACCTGCTGCTATACCTCCACCAACATCAAAATCAAATGGTGGATAACTGATTTCATCGTAGAGGTAGGGCTTGAGATATAAACCGGGACCAATAACACCATAGATTTTGCATGCAACACAGCCTTTAAGAAACTTTTTCAGTGTTGCTGACAGGGGTCCCGAAGGACCGGCACTAAAACTCCAGTTAACATCGCAAGTCAGAGTGTTGTCGCAGATAGGGTGCCAGGAACCGTTTGAAAACTCTGTCCCAATTGTATTGGTAGATGTTAAATTTAACTCACTGGTAATATCCTGCCGCATGGTTAAGGCCAGGTCGGCATCAAGACCACCATAAACTAAAAGCTGGAAGTCAAAAACAATGGGCACAAAGCCAATAAAGATGATAACCTCGCCTAAAGATATCGGGGGCAGTAACGGGATTTCTACTCCGTCAGACACGGATTTGATAAGGTTGGTGTTGACACCATTGAAATGTATGCCATCAGATGAGATGCCGACGAGCTTGAAGTACTTTATCCCCCCGTCAATTTGCAACTCCAGGTCAACATCAAAACCCTTGGTAAGTATAATTGTGTCAATGGACATGGAAACTGCGGGGTTGTTCTGAGGGTCCCTGATTTCAATCGAGATATCGGGTATTTTTATATTGAACAGCTCACCTTGCGGTGAAAGCTGGGGTTGTGCGGAGCGGATATGGTAGCGATATTTTTTACCATCTTTGATAAAAAAACTGTCTATTCTAACCGGAGCAAATTGCTGACCATGGGGGGAAAGCGAGAAAGTTGTGTCTATTTTGCCCCGTTCAATTGCATCTGTTAAACAGGCCTGTTCTGTGAGGACGACAAGAGTATCACCCCTTGCCGTCGTGGAGAGAACCCTCTTTAAATATCCATAACCGATTTCGCCAACAAGAATATCGCCCTTCCGGAATTCAGGTTTTGAGGCGCCGGATTGGTAGATTAAGTTCAGTGTATCACCCTTGATAATAACACCCAGGAAGTTTTGGTTTTTTTCTGGCAGTTTTACTTTATCACTTATTATTACCTCGCCCACCTTTTTCTTATGGTCGCAGTGGATTGTCAATATTGTGGTTACTGCCAGCATGACACCTATCGGGGTTAATATTTTTTTCATTTTGACTCCCCTTTTATCTGGTTGATAATCTTTTCCGGCTCTCAACCATTTGTAATTTAATCATCAGCCGATGCGATGTCAAGATTGCTACGGTTTTTTACCCGATACCCTTACCACTATCTCCGATCTCGTGGTGTATTCCGGGTAGCGGGTGTAGACATAGCGGAGGAGGGTGGCAAGGGGGAGGGCGCCGAAGCGGGCTTTGATTAGTTTGATGCCGGGTTCGAGCTGGCGGAGGCGGCGAACCGCAAGCTGGTAGAGGTGGCGGGCAAATGCCCTGCCCTGAGGGGTGAGTTCAAGCATCAGGCTGGCAGCGTCGAGCCGTTCCGCGGTGGCGATGCCGGAGTTGAGCTGAAGGAGCTGGCGGATGGTTCTGGCATCGGTTGCCAGGACCGGGGTGCCGTCCGGCTCAAGCCGGATCGCCCGCACCAGTCCGGCAGAAATCAGGAGTTCGAGGTCGGAGTAGATCTCCGGGGAGAAGGGCCCGAGTTTGTAGGGGACAAATTGATAATGCCGGGGAACAAGCCGGTCGAGTTCGAGTTCCTTTAAGGCGATGAAGAGCAGTTTGGTGATTCTGGTCATGCCGAGGAGCGGTTCGGCAAATCTGCCGGTTCTGCCCGGTGCATAGAGGAGGAGCAGGAGCAGGTCCAGTCTTGAGCCGAGCCGGACCCGTGCCGGGTTTTCCCGGAAGCGGCGGAGCCGGATAAGCAGGCGTCTTAGCGCCGGGGTCTGGAGGTGCTGGCGGGTCCGGTCAAGCAGGGTTTTTTCGTCCCAGCGGTCGAGCCGGTTTTCCAGCTGTTGCCGCCAGTGGTGGAAAAGGGAGCGGATTTCCGTCTTTTTCATCTCTGTCTCCTTTCGTACGCCTGGCGGAGCCGTGCCTCTGCCCGGCGCAGCCGCATGGTCACCGCTGACGGTTTGAGTCCGAGGATGGCGGCGATTTCACCGGGGCGCAGTTCCTCGAGGTAGTGGAGGATTAAGACGGTGCGGTCCTTTTCCGGGAGGTCGGCAAGCGCCTGACGGAGCCGGGCGATTGCCGGCGGGGTCTGGTCCGGTTCGCTGGTGGCAGCATCCTCAGGGCAGTTCTCAATCGGCACGGCTGGCGGGGTGCGGGCGATTTTCTGCTTCTGCCGGGCGATGCGGTTGAGGCAGATGCGGTAGAGCCAGGTGGAGAGGCGGGAGTCGCCGCGGAATTTTTTTATCCCCTGTGCCGCAGCGGTAAAGGTCTCAATCGCCACATCCTCGGCATCAGCGGTGTTTTCCAGCCGGGCAAGGCAGAGTCGCATGATCATCCGCCAGTAGCGGTGAAACAGTTTTTCAAATGCGCCCGGAGCGCCGTTTTGGAGCTCAATGAGCAGCTGGCGTTCCTCAGCGGGCAGTTTCTGCCCCACCGGTAAATGGTAGTGTTCACTGTTCACCGGTCAATCCCTTTCGCTCTATACAGTTAGAGTCAGATTTTCTCTTCAATTTCACCGGCAGTTTCCGGTGCCGGGTTAATGTTATTTTTTTCAATGGCTTGCGGATTTGCACCCCATGATACCCTATACCCCCGGCAGTTCCCCCGAGGGTGGGGTCGTTGCTGCGGGCAGGGTTGTGGCAAAACTTGCCAGAATTTACGGCGTAATTAAAATTTTGCCGTGTATCAGCGGTGAGCATATGAGGTGTAAGAACCGGAGGTGTGAATGAGAATTAATGTGCTCAGGGTGATACTGCTTTTTGCCCTGCTTGCCGGCTGCGACCGCTGGCAGCCGTTTGAGAAGCTCAAGGGTCCGGAGTATTTCCCGCCGCTCGGGCAGTGGATTTATCAGGTGTATGAGACGCGGGACCCGAATTTCCGCTGGTCCTACAGCCGGGTGCAGGAGCACTGGGAGCGGATGAGATATGAGAACAATTCCGGCAAGGAGGTTGAGATTGATGTGATCCAGACGCTTAACTTCTATCCGGGCTCTTCGGGCTCGTGGTATACCTATTTTTATGTTGATGCGAGCGGGGTGTATGAGTATAACGGTTTTGAGTTCTATCCGACCCTGCTTTTTCCGGTTGAGCCGGGCAAAGGCTGGGTGGTGGAGCAGGTGACATTCATAGATGCCAACGGAGTTACGACTGACACCCGGCTTGAGGCGCAGACTTCACTGGATACGGTGCGGGTTCCGGCGGGCGAGTTTGAGGCGGTGAAGGTGGAGCTGAACTTTTACGATTATACCTACTGGCTGGTTTACAAGCAGAAACAGCTCTACTGGAAGCTGGTGCGCTGGTTTGCCGAGGGTTACGGGATTGTCCGGGAGTATGATTCCTATATCCCGAAGTATAAGGATCTGGAGTCGGTGAATTTGTTTGAGGAGACCGGAGGCGGGAAATGAGAAGGGAAATGTTATTGGCTTTGGGGGTGCTGGCGTTTGTGCTCCTGCCGGCCGGGGTGAGCGCCAAGTCGCTGATGGCGATCAATTTTCAGACCGGTGTCACCCAGTCTGCCGGCTATACCTATTTCGGGTTGAGGTCGGTATTTTCCGGGATTGTCGGCGCCTCCTATGAGCGGGCGCTTGCTGCCAGCCGGTATAACAGGGGTTTGTTCACGATTGTCGTCGGTTATCAGCCGGAGCAGAGCACACTGTTCGGTTTTGTAGGAGGAGTCATTCCGGCGGGAATGAAAGCAGGGGTCTATGATCTGCCGAGCCGGGGTGCGGTCCGGCTGTTTCTGGATGTCGGCGGTAAGGTGCGGGTTTTGGGCAGTGAGCAGTTCGGGCTGTGTCTGACCGGTGAGCTGAGGTATCACCTTGACCCCGGAGTGGTGTTTGCCCCTGCCGGGCTGTCGCCCAGTATCGGAGTGCTGGCAGAGCTGGGCAGGTTGTGATCCAATTAATGGCGCTTTTGCGCAGAAAAAGGAGGTAATCATGAAGAGGGTTGTTTTAACCGGGCTGGTGCTGGCTGCAGTGTGTTCTGCCGCCAGTCTGACCTGGCTCGGCTCGCTGGGTACACCGTATGCGGAGTGTCACGGTGTTTCCACTGATGGCAGGGTTGTCGCAGGCTGGGCTGGCGTCTACGAGCCACATTATGCGTGGCGCTGGAATGCGGTGTCGGGAATGGAGACGCTGCCACCGCTTATGTCCGGCAGGAGCAGTGAGGTTTGGGGTCTGTCGGCAGATGGCAGTACGGTGGTGGGCACGGGCTTTGTTGACAACACCAGTAATTACCGCGGTTTCTGGCGCCGGGGTGATTCGCTGATCATCTTCGGCACTCTGGGCGGGAGTGTCAGCTGGGCTTATGCCGCATCCGAGGATGGTTTTGAGGTTGCGGGTTCGGCTGAGCATTCCTCAGGTTATAATCATGCCTTCCGCTGGACCGCAGACTCGGGGATGCAGGACCTCGGGGTCCTGCCCGGTGCGCTGCGCAGTGTCGGCCGGGCGATTTCGCTTGATGGCGGGGTGGTGGTCGGCTGGTCCGGTTTTGCCAATATGATTCACCATGCCTTCCGCTGGGAGAATGGCCAGATGGTGGACATTCACAACCCGGGTTTTGGTCAGAGTGAGGGAATCGGAGTGTCCGGCGACGGGCAGGTGGCGGTGGGTGCCTGGGGTGATGCCTCAATGACTCCGTGCCGGCCGTTTCGCTGGACCGCCAGCACCGGTATGTATGATCTCGGAACACTGGGCGGAGAATGGGGCGAAGCCTGGGCGGCAAATTATGACGGCTCAATTGTGGTGGGCTGGTCTGAGAGGTCTCAGGGTAACTGGGGCGCCTTCCGCTGGACTGCTCAGGGTGGGATGGAGGATTTGAATGTTACCTATGCGCAACTGCTGACTCCGGGTTCGGTTCTCCGGGATGCAATGGCGATTTCGCCTGATGGCAGGTTCATCGCCGGCAGAGGGTATAATGCGGCAACCGGCAGGGATGAGGCTTATCTTCTGGACACCGGTCCGATCGGGGTCGCGGAGCAGAAGCCAAGGATTAAAGGCAGGATTGATGGCGTCAGGATATTTTCCGGTAATCAGGCACTGATCAGGTTCCGGCTTGACCGGACCTGCCGGGTGGTGATAAAGATTTACGATTCAGGTGGCAGGCTTGTTGCCCGTCCGGTTGATGCGGTGCTGGAGCCGGGTGATTACAGTCCGGTTTTTACTTTGGAACCGGGTGGTGGTGATCTGCTGTTCTGCTGGCTGGAGCTTGGAGATGCGGTTTATCAGCAGCGGCTGATCCGGGTAAGGTAAGACACAGCTTTTCCAGCCATCTTTGACCCCGGCTTGATGCCGGGGTATAATTTATTTAAGTGTCTTTAATTAAAAAGGAGCAGGGATGAAAAAATTTCTGATTCTGGTCAGCATGCTGTTTCCGGTTTTCGGGCTGAATCTGCCTGAGCCGGGTATCCCGCCGCCGAATGCGGTTGATTTTGAGACGGTGAAAGGTCTGGCACAGCGCAAGGCGCAGGCGGAGTGGCCCGGCTGTCAAGCGGGAACGGTTGTGCCCTATGTTGATGAGCAGGGGCAGACCGTTGCCTATATGTTTCATTTCCGGACCGATGGCGGAGATTTCCCGGATTATGAGCAGGTGGTTGCCGATATTTTAAAAGAGCGGGAAGGGCTGACGGTTAATACCGATCTGACCCGGTGGCGTTCTAAATATGCCCACCTTCTGATCTCCGCCCGTTATGACCGGACCCCGATTGTCTGCTACGGCTATGGGACCAGCGAGTATTATGCGGTTGCGCCTGAGGGTCTGCGCCGGGCAAGGGCGATTCTGGGTAATGATGCCTTTCTGAGCCGGATCTACTTTGTGGCGCCGGTGGTGTTTCTGGAGTTCAGTAATCTTCAGGGTCAGCAGGTGATTTTCTCTGCTCATTTTGAGCAGAGCTGGCGCTCAAGAGCCGATTTCCAGCGTCAGGTTGCGGAGCTGAAGGCACAGGCGGGTGTTGAGGAGGCAAATCCGGTGGCGGTTGACCATTACCGTCAGGAGTGGGAGCGGGCGCTTGTCCGTGACTTCTCGCGCTGGAATGAGGTTTACATTCCGGGTGCGGAGCGGGCGCCGTTCTATGACTGGAGTTATGGCTGCACCCCGACCTCAGCGGCGATGGTGATGGGCTATATTGACCGGGTGCTGGGCTATGGCCGGCTCGTGGACTGGTTCTGGCAGCGCTGGGATATGGTGGAGGGGGAGTGGGACAAGCAGATTCCGAATGTCCAGCGGGAGTGTGCACTGCGGATGTTTACCGATACCACGAGAGGCGCGACGACGATCGGGGCGATCGCCCAGGGGCTGTATCTTGTTGCCTGGGACAATGACTATCCTTCGTTTGAGATCGTTGAGGAGCTGGGCACCAGCGGTAATGACTGGGCATGGGAGACGATTGTCCGGGAGTTTGATGCCGGTTATCCGATGGTCTGGTCGGCAATCTGGGCGATCCATTCGCTTGCCGGGTTCGGCTACCGGACTCCGGAGAAGGACCTGTTTGTCCATAACACCTGGTGGCAGCCGGCAGAGTGGTGGCACTATTCGGGAAATGAGCGCTCCCATGTGGCGGCGGTCCATCCTGCGGGCGCAGACCCGCAGTGTCTCCGGCTGCTTTATCCGCTCGGCGACACCTTTTACAACTCCTTTGGCCGGGGCGAGACGCTGCAGATCGGCGATACGGTGCGGGTCCGCTGGGACAACTCCGGGAATCCGGGCGACTGGGTGGCGATTGACATCTCGTTTGATGCGGGCAGGAGCTGGACCCGGCTGGACAGCGTGCCGGATCAGGGTTATTATGACTGGCTGATTTCGCCGGACTATCAGGCACAGGAGTCGGTCCGGCTCAGGCTGCGTCAGTATTATCAGGGCACGCTGACCGCAGCTGATGGCACCTTCGGCTGTTTCCGGCTGGTGCGCGAGCCGCTGGCGCCGAAGTATCTGGGTCCGCAGAACGGTCTGCCGGTAACCCAGCCGCCGGTGGTGCTGGTGATTGACACATTGCGCACCGATTTTGACTCCGCCCATTTTGTGCTCTGGAAAGGGACTGCGGATACGGTGCTGAATCTGACCACCACCAGCCGGCGCTGCACCATTCCGGAGGGGCTTCTGGTATACAACCAGACCTATAAATGGGTCTGCCGGGCGCATAACCGGTTCGGCTGGGGCGAGTTCGGTCCGATGTGGAGCTTCCGGGTCGGGTTCCGGCCCGGGATCGAGGAGCAGGCTGCAGCTTCCGGATTTGCAGCTGTTTTCCAGCACGCCAGTATCCGGCTGTCCAGGCAGGGGGCGGTTGAACTTTCCGGCGGTGAGTATGAAGTCTACAATGCGGTGGGTAAACTGGTGCGCCGGATTGATGCGGGTAAAGCAGGAGCGGTCTGGAATCTCACTGATGGTAACGGGGCAAAACTGGCGGCAGGGATGTATTTTATCCGGAGCGGGAAAACGGACCGGGGAGCGGTGCAGAAGCTGATAATTCTGGAGTAGCGGGTTTTAATAAAAAAGCGGGTCCATTTCGGACCCGCTTTTATTTTAAAGGCGGATTAATATTCGTCCTTTTTGCCGGTCAGCTCCTTTTCCATCAGGTCCGCGGTGGTGTAGACCGCCCGGATGACATCGGTCAGGGTGCTGGCATCAGCATCGGCTGCAATCTTGGCACAGAACCGGACCACCTTGGAGCCGTCAGAGCGCACCCAGACATCAAACGAGCCGATCTTCTTCATGTAACTCTGTTCCAGCAGTTTGTTGGCATGTCCTGCCGGCAGGTTGCCCTTGAACTTGTAGACCGGAGACCAGACCTCGCGGATTTCAAAGTCGCCGTAGGTCTCGGTGCCGGAATTGACAAACACCAGCTGGGTGCGATTCTCATCGGTGTCGAAAACCATCTTGAAGTCGTTGTCGGAGTCGATTTCATACTTGTAGCCGGCATCGTCGAGGATAGCCTTGACCCGCAGGTCCGGGTCACCAGCGGTGAGCAGACTGCCCATGCCGATTGCAAGCAGGATGCCCGCAATCATGATTACTTTATTGTATTTCATAAAACGCTCCTTATGTTATGCATTTATCTCCCGGCAACCCTGCCGGAAACTATGGCATAAATTTAAACGAGTGAGGGGTTGCTGTCAAGTTTGAATTGGGAAGCTGTTCGGGGATAATTACCGGAGGTGAATCCCGATATCCTTATCCATAACTGTTCTCAGCTGCTGACCTTTGCCGATGCAGGGCTGGGGCTGGTGGTGCGGGGTGCGGTCCGGATCCGGGCGGGAAGGATTGCCGATGTCGGAACGGACCTGACACCACAACCCGGCGAGCAGGTGCTGGATGCCCAGGGATGCGTGGTCATGCCCGGTTTTGTTGACCCGCATACCCATCTGGTCTTTGCCGGCTGGCGGGCAGAGGAGTTTGAAATGCGGCTTGCCGGCAGAAGCTACAAGGAGATTGCTGAAGCTGGGGGCGGGATTTTGAATACGGTGAAGCTGACCCGGCAGGCGGGTTTTGAGGAGCTTTACCAGAGCGCCCGATGCCGGCTTGAGGAGGCGCTTTCCTGGGGGACAACGACGCTGGAGGTCAAGTCGGGTTACGGGCTTGAGCCGGAAACGGAAATCAGGATGCTTGAGGTTGCCCGGCGGCTGGGGCAGGAGGGTCCGGTCCGGATTGTGCCGACATTTCTCGGTGCCCATGCGGTGCCGAAGGAGATAAGTAAGGAGGCATACATCCGGCAGATTGTGGAGGTGATGCTGCCCCGGGTTGCGGAGGAGAAGCTGGCGCGGTTCTGCGATGTGTTCTGCGAGAACTTTGTATTCAATGCGGAAGAGAGCCGGCAGATCCTGGAGGCGGGGAAAAGGTTCGGACTGCTGCCGACGGTGCATGCGGATGAGATTGAAAGTTCCGGCGGTGCGGAGCTGGCAGCCGAGATCGGAGCGGTCTCTGCCAGCCATCTGCTTCAGCCCTCAGAGCGGGGGCTGAGGATGATGGCGGAGCAGGGGGTGGTGGCGGTGCTGCTGCCCGGAACCTGTTTCTTTCTGCAGGAGAAGCACAGATCACCAGTAAACCGGATGCGGGAGCTCGGAATCACGATGGCGCTGGGCAGTGACTTCAATCCCGGTTCCTGCACCCTGCTGGCGCCACCACTGGTTGGCCAGTTCGGGTGTATCTATTACGGGCTGACCATTACCGAAGCATTGCGGGGCATTACCATCAATGCTGCCCGGGCGCTGAGGCTGGAGAGGGAAACCGGCAGTATTGAGCCGGGAAAATCGGCGGAGCTGGTCATTACCGATGTGCCCGATTACCGTCATTTGATTTACCGGCTGGGACACAATCCGGTGCAGCTGGTTCTGAGTCAGGGCAGGGTAGTTTACACCAGACAGAAAGGAGTTTTAAAAAATGAATAATCTTGTCCACTGGGAGATTCCGGCAACTGATCTGAAAAAATCCGCAGATTTTTACGCCCGGCTGTTCGGCTGGCGGATGGAGGAGTCGGGCAGTAATTACATCATGTTTGAGGTGGAGAACGGAATTGGCGGCGGAATTTTCCGGGTGGAAAAAATGCCGGAGCCGTGTATTGATGTCTATATCAAGGTGGCGGACATCCCCGAGACGCTGAAGCGGGTTGTGGAGCTCGGGGGCAGGGTGGAAAAGCCCAAGACCGAAATCGGCGGCGGGTTCGGATATTATGCCTTCTTCCGGGATCCGTGTGGCTGCCGGATCGGCATCTGGTCCAAGGAGTAATCGGGCTCAGTCGCCTTCGTCCGTCGCCGGCTGATAGTCAATACCCGGAACCCAGAGGTTCTGGCTTGCGGGTTTCTCTTCTGCCGGCGGTGCCGGGCGATGCAGGCGCTGATAGTAGCGGATGCCGAAGAAGACGAGCAGCGCGATAAACAGAATGAGAAAGATGGCGCTGCCGATGTTGCGGTTGCGCCGGTAGGTCCGCTGGAGCTCACCATAGTCAGGGGGTCTGATGTCCTCATCAAATTTGACCGGAGTTTCTTCCCGTTTCGCCATCGGAGTATATGATAATGGCGCAATAATTTTCTGTCAACCCCGGAAAAAGCATAAACTTGACATTGAGCACGGGTTGTTTATCCTTCACTGATGATGAACAAGCGCATGTCGAGAAGAGCCAAGACCTGTCCGTTCTGCGAGCAGGGTGTGACGCATATTGATTACAAGGACCCGAGACTCCGGGATTTTCTGACCGAGCGGGGGAAGATCGTATCGGCGCGGGTTTCCGGTGTCTGCGCCCTGCATCAGCGCCGGCTTGCCCGTGCGATCAAGATCGCCCGGAACCTGGCACTGCTGCCGTTTACTGAGCACCGATGAAGGTCATACTTTTATCCGATATTGAACGGCTGGGGAAGCGGGGTGAGGTGGTAAATGTCCGGGACGGGTTTGCCCGGAACTACCTGCTGCCCAGAAAACTGGCGCTGGTGGCGGATGAGAGTAATCTGCGCCAGCTGGAGAACATCAGGAAACAGCTCGCCAGCCGGGAGACGAAAATTACCCGACGGCTGATGGATATGGCGCAGCGGCTCGGGCTGGTGACGATCAAAGCCGGAATCAAGATGGGTGCCGAGGGCGCCTTTGGTGCGATCACCAATGCCGATATTGCCCGCCTGCTCGAGCAGGCGGGATATCAGGTGGACAAGCATGCGATTGTCCTGGAGGAGCCGATCAAGGCGCCGGGGGTTTACGATATTCCGGTGAAGCTGGGACATGAGATAACCGCCACGGTCAAGCTCTGGGTGGTGGAAGAGGCCGCGGGTTAATTTCTGTCCCTTTGCCGGAAATCGGGAGGAGGAAGTCCGCAGGGAGACAGGCATGATTGAGGTCCGGGTTGAGGCGGTACTGATTGAGCAGTCATCCAATACCCCGGTAATGCTGCTGAGGGAGGTTGGCGGTAGCCGGGTCCTGCCGGTATTTATCGGTCCGGCAGAGGCTTCAGCAATAATCTATGCCCTGGAGAAGACGCAGTTTGTCCGGCCGCTGACGCTGGATCTGATGCGCAATGTGATTACCGGGCTCAATGGCAGAGTCCGGCAGGTGGTGATCAACCGGCTTGATGATGAGACCTTTTTTGCCGAGCTGGTGCTGGAGAGCGGTGAGCAGCTGGTGGCAATTGATGCCCGGCCCTCAGATTCGGTCGGGCTGGCATTGCGGGTCGGAGCACCGATTTTTGTTGAGGATGAGGTGATGGAGCGTGCCGGACAGTGGCTTTCGGACGAGGAGGAAACCCGGCTGAAGGAACTGCGGGAGCGGATGCGGAAGGTTGAGCCCGAGGATTTCGGGAATTATCAGATCTGATATGCTGGACAAGGCGGTAATTGAGCGGTTGAAGCGGGGCGTGGAGCGGCTGGAGACCGAAGCGGAGCTGGCGGAGCGGCTGGAACGGGGCAGACCGCTGCGGGTGAAGCTGGGGATTGATGCTTCCGGTCCGGATATTCATCTCGGATTTGCGGTGGTGCTGCGCAAGCTGCGGCAGTTTCAGGAGCTGGGCCACACTGCGGTGCTGATCATCGGCGATTTCACCGGTAAGATCGGAGACCCGACCGGCCGGTCCAAGACCAGGCCCCAGCTGACCGAGGAGCAGGTGCGGGAGAATATGCAACGGTACCGGGAGCAGGTGTTCAAGATTCTGATCCCGGAGCGGTGTGAGTTCCGTTACAATTCGGAATGGCTGGACCGGCTGAATGCCACCGACATCGTCAATCTGGCTGCCCGTTATACCGTCGCCCGGCTGATTGAGCGCGAGGACTTCCGCAAGCGGCTGGATGAGGGGGTGCCGCTGTTCGTGCATGAACTGCTCTATCCGCTGTTTCAGGGGTATGATTCGGTGATGGTGCAGGCGGATGTTGAGCTGGGTGGTGCGGACCAGTACTGGAATCTGCTGGTAGGCCGGGAGCTCCAGGCGCGGTTCGGGCAGGAACCACAGGTGATCATGACCGTGCCGCTGCTGGTGGGGACTGACGGGAAGATGAAGATGTCCAAGTCCTATGGTAATTATGTCGGAATCAGTGAGCCGGCAGGAGAGATGTTCGGCAAGCTGATGTCAATCCCGGATGAGCTGATTCTGGACTACTTCCGGCTGACTACGGACAAAACCGATGCCGAGATTGGTGAATATGAGCGCCGGCTCAGGTCGGGCGAGAATCCGCGCAATATCAAGGCGGAGCTGGCAAAGGCGGTGGTAGCGATTTACCACTCACCGGCAGCAGCGGAGCAGGCGGCAGCGGAGTTTGACCGGGTCTTCCGGGAGAAACAGGCACCGGCAGAGATGCCCGAGTTCCGTATTCCGGATGCCGGAATCAATATTGTTGACCTGATTGTCCAGACCGGACTTCTGCCCTCCAAAAGCGAGGCGCGGCGCAAATTGCAGGAAGGGGCGGTTTATCTGGATGGAGTGCGGGTGAATGATCCGGCGCTGATGCTCAAGCCGCCAGCGGCGCCGGCAGTACTCAAGGTGGGTAAGCGCCGGTTTGTCCGGCTCACCGGATGAATCTTTGCGAAAGGAGGTTTGCATGATCGAGGAAAAACAGCCAGCCCAGGGACCACCGGTTCAAATTGAAATCGGGGAGAAGGAGTCGGAGGGAATCTATTCCAACTTTGTGCTGATCGCCCACTCCGCTTCGGAGTTTATCATTGACTTTGCCCGGATTCTGCCCGGTCTGCCGAAAGCCAAGGTATTTTCCCGGATTGTGATGACGCCCCAGCATGCGGCACTGCTGCACGAGGCGCTGAGTGAAAATATCCGGAAATACGAGGCACGGTTCGGCAAGATCAATATCCACGGGCAGAAGGAAGATACTGCCAAGAGTCTCGGGTTTTAGATGGTGAAAGGGGGACACCGGTAGGAGCAGTGTTGCCCGGAAACGGGCGGAATTGTGATGGAGGGAGATATGAAAATTCCGAGACGGTGTATTAAAAACCTGCCGCCAGTCTGCCAGCTGACCGCCAGTATCGTCGATGCCTGGGGTGGCAGGGCGTATCTGGTTGGCGGACTGGTGCGTGACCTTCTGCTTGATGCCGGCGCTTTGTCCGGGGGGAACCAGGACTGGGACATTGCGGTGGACCTGCGCGGCACCGGCAAGGGGCTTCTGGGTCTGCTCAAGGAGCTGCAGAATCGTACTGGTGGCAGGTATGTTTTTCATCATCAGTTTCTGACCGGCACGCTGATGCTGTCCGGAATGCGGGTGGACATCGCTCATACGCGGGAGGAAAGCTATCTCCAGCCGGCACAGCTGCCGGTGGTCCGGCCCGCGGGGATTGAAGCGGATCTGAGGCGGCGGGATTTTACGGTGAATGCGCTGGCACTGGTCCTGTCCGGTCCGGAGACAGGAACGGTAATTGACCCGACCGGCGGCGCCTCGGACCTGAAGCTCCGGCTGATCCGGATCATCCATCCGCTCAGTTTCATCGATGACCCAACCCGGATCTTCCGGGCGATCCGGTTTGCGGTCCGGTTCGGGTTTGAGATTGAGTCCGGAACTTTGCATCTGATGCGCCAGGCGATCACCGCCGGCTATCCCGCGCTCCTGACACCGGAGCGGATTCTCTATGAACTGCGCTGTATCTGCCGGGAAAGAAATGCACTGAAGATGCTGGAGGCGGTAATCCGGGAAGGGGTGCTGGCAGCGTGTTTCCCGAAAGCATCCGGTCCGGAGTTTTTTGGCGTCCCGGTCAGGCAGGTCCTTAATGAACTGGCGGCGCTCGTTCATTCCGGTGCCGGTGAGGAGTTGCTGATGACTTATCTTCTGAGCCGGTTGCCGGTTAACGAACGATTTCCGATCACCCGTGAGGAGCGGACAGCCCGCGAGGCGCTGATGAACCGCACCGCCCTGCTTGGGCGTCTGAGCCGGGTGCGCCGGCGTTCCTCAATTTATCAGCTGTTGCGGGGCGTGCCGGTGCCGGCGCTTGAGATTCTGGCGGTGCTCAGTTCGGGTCCGGTCCGGAGCCGGCTCCGGCTGTATCTTGACGAGCTGATGCATGTTCAGCCACAGCTGCAGGCAGCGGACCTGATTGCAGCCGGGGTCAGACCCGGACCGCAGATGGGCAGAATGCTCGAGCGGCTGCTGGTGGCACGGCTGGACCGGAGGGTGAAAAGCCGGGATGAGGAGCTGGCACTGGTCCACCGGCTTCAGAGCAGCAATGTTTGATATCGAGGGACTGTTTCTTTCGGTGCCGGCGATTCTCTTCGGGCTCACAATTCATGAGTTCAGTCACGGTTATGCAGCGCTGATTCTGGGCGACCCGACCGCAAGGGAGGAAGGGCGGCTGACACTGAATCCGCTCAAGCATCTCGATCCCCTCGGCACACTGCTTTTGCTTCTGCCCTGGACGCGGTTCGGCTGGGCAAAGCCGGTGCCAATCAATCCGGCAAACTTCCGCTATCCGCTGCGCGACCTGGCGATCGCTTCGCTTGCCGGTCCGCTGGCGAACTTTTTTACCGCCGGTGCTGCCGGGCTGATCTTCCGGCTCTTGGGAGTTTTCGGGGTGGGAGGCTTCTTTCTACGCCTGGCAGGTTATTTCGTGGTCTACAACCTGATTCTCGGTTTCTTCAATCTGATGCCGATTCCCCCGCTTGACGGCTCCCGACTTGTTTATTATCTTTTACCGCCGGAACTCGCTGCCCGATACGGTCAGCTGGAACGGCTGGGTTTTGTGAGCATGATTCTAATCTTTGTATTCGGACTTCCGGTCTTCCGCTATCTGCTGCTGCCGCTCGTCTGGTTCACCGCACGGATCTTTACCGGTCAGGGGCAGTGGTTCTGAGTTGAGGTGTAAGCGTATGAAAAGCCGGAAGAGGCGGGTTGTCAATGGCAAGGAGTAAAGGGAACCGGGTGCGCCGGTTTGCGCTGCAGGTGCTGGCGGTTGCTCTTGTGCTTTACACCGGGGCAATGCTGGTTACCTTTCTTTTTGGTGGTTCGACGGGCGCGCTGGGAAAACTGCTGGCAGGCTGGCTTTTCCGGCTTACCGGCGGTTTTGCCCTGCTTTTGCCGGTTCTGGCGGGTGTGGCGGTGGTGATGTGGTTTGCCCGGGTACGCTCCTGGCGCCGGTTCTGGTCGTTTGTGCTGCTGACGGCCGGGGTCTTCATCGGTGCGGTCATTCTCTCCTTTTATAGTGGCACGGGCAATCCGGCGGGCTTCCGGCTGGAGGGTCCGCTTACCGGCATTGACAACTTCGGGGGTGCTGCCGGCAGACTCACTGCCTGGCTGCTGACCGCGGTTTTCGGGCTTGGCAGCCTGATGTTCGTGGGACTGGCGTTCTACTTCGGTTTTGTGCTCTGGTTCCGCCGGATCAGGAAAAAGGATCTGGTGCTGCCGGTCCTGATTGTGATTTACGGGTTTTTCCTCGAGTTTTTTACCGCCTGGCTCGGTGCACCGGAACGGCTCGCGGGCAGATGCGGACAGGCGGTGGTGCAGGGACTGAATCTCCTTATCGGCAGCATCGGAACCCTGATGCTGCTGGTTACCGCACTCCTCATTCTTCTTGCCTTTTCCGGCTTGAGCATGCCCTTTTCCCACCGGTGGCTGAAAGTGGCAGGTTCATGGCTGGTTGAACGCCTGCGCCGGCGTCCGCGGGTGCAGGTGCCGACGCCGGAAGTCCCGGTCCAGCCGCCACCGGAGCCGGTTGTTGAGACACCGCCAGCGGAGAAAGCAGAAGTCGAGCCGGCCGTTGTGATTACCGTACCGAAACCGGCGAAGAAGCCGGTCAGGATCAACCTTGACGATTTTCAGCAGGAGTTTCTCGCCCGGCTGGATCAGCCCGGACCGCAGGACAAAATTTTCAAAGACCCGGCTGAGGCACAGGCGGAGGGCGAGCTGCTGATGAAAAAGCTCCGGGAGTTCGGGGTGGACGGCAAATTGACCGCCATCCTTTCCGGACCGCTGATCACCCGGTTTGAGCTTGAGCCGGCGCCCGGTGTCCGCTGTGGCGGGATTGAGAGTCTTGCCGATGACATTGCCCTGGCACTTTCCGCGGAGCGGGTCCGGATTCTGGCGCCGATTCCCGGCAAGAGTGCGGTCGGGGTGGAGATTCCGAACAAGAGCCGGCGCACTGTTTATCTGAAGGAGGTGCTGACCAGTGATGCCTTCCGCCAGCTCGATTCACCGCTGGGTTTTGCCCTGGGCACGACAATCACGGGTGAGCCCTATTGTGCTGATCTGCGGCAGATGCCTCATGTCCTGATCGCCGGCACCACCGGTTCGGGGAAATCGGTCTGCATCAATACGATCATCATGTCGATCATCTACCGCTCAACCCCGGAGGAGGTCCGGTTTCTGACCATCGACCCCAAGCAGCTGGAGCTGCCGATCTACAATCCGATTCCGCACCTTTTGTCCCGGACGACGATCGACCCGGAGCGGGTGGTGGATGAGCTGACCCGGATCGTGGAAATCATGGAAGCCCGCTACAGCGAGTTTGCCGAGCTCGGGGTCCGGGATATCACCAGTTTCAATGCCTGCTGTGAGGAGGTGGGCAAGAGGAAAAAGCCGTATATCGTTGTGATCATTGACGAGCTGGCGGATCTGATGCAGCGGGCACCGGCGGAGATTGAGGCGCGGATCATCCGGCTCGCCCAGATGTCAAGGGCGGTCGGGATTCATCTTGTGCTGGCAACCCAGCGGCCCTCGGTGGATGTGATCACCGGGCTGATCAAGGCGAACTTCCCGTGCCGGATTGCATTTCAGGTGGCAACCAAGGTGGACTCGCGGACGATCCTTGATGCCAACGGTGCCGAGTCGCTTCTGGGCCGGGGTGACATGCTCTTTCTGCCGCCGGGCAAGGGCGAAGCGGTCCGGCTGCACGGCTGTTTTGTCTCGGAGCGGGCGGCAAAGCAGGTGGTGGAGCTCTGGGCGGTGCGCTATCTTACCGGGCTTTTGAGCGAACTGGTGGAGGATGCAGCGGAAAAGGCACAGGCGCTGGTTGAGGCGGATGTGGTGGAGGTGCTTTATGACCCGCGGCGGGCAAGAGGCAGAAAGCTGGAGCTTTTAAGGGAGATTCTGCCGGCGGAGGTTGTTGACAATCTGCTGCAGCGGCGTTATTATGAACCGCTTGAGGAGGAGCTGGCGGCGGTGCGTGCCGAGCGCAAAAGTGATGCCGGCAATGGTAATGAATATGACGAGTACTTTGCCGAGGCGGCGCGCCAGGTGGTGATTCACCGGGAGGCATCGGTTTCGATGCTCCAGCGGCGCCTGGATGTCGGCTGGGCACGGGCGGGCAGAATCATTGACCAGCTGGAGCGTGCCGGGATTGTCGGACCGCATGCCGGTTCCAAGCCGCGCAAGGTGCTCGTGAATGATGAACAGGAGTTGGAGCAGAAGCTGAAACAGCTGTTTGGAGAGAAGCAATGATTACACCCAGACAGTACCGGAACTGGATCAAGCGGATTGTGGAGCAGATTCCGTGCGAGACCGACGAGTCGACGAAAAGTTACATCATGTCCCGATCTGAGGCAAAGCTGGTGGCGCCCAAGCCCGAGATTGTGGTTGATGACCACTGGTTCTGTGTCCGCCGTTATCATGACCCGATCTCGGATGAGCACATCCTTGAGGTTTACATCGGCAGCCAGCGCTCAGGTGAGGAGTGGATGGGCTATGACCGGATTGACCCCCGCTGGCTGGATGCCGAAGGCAGGGATCTGGACCGCTGGGAACTCACGCGGGCATACATGCGCCCAAAGTTCCGGGGCGGCAACTATTCCCAGTTCATGGTCGAGCTGGTGCTGGCGCTGTGCAAGAAGAACCGGGGTTATTCGGTGGTTGCCTATCCGCGCCATGTGGCGATGCTGGTGACCTTGATCAAGATGGGGTTCAAGACCATGGACGGCAAATACGATGCCACCCTGCGCCGGATTGTGAATGAGGGGATGCGCTTCTATGCCCGGGACCCGAACCAGCGCCGGCTTTATTATGCCCAGGAGTTCCGGCCCTTTATCATTGAGGGCAGTTTTATCATGGAGAAGCGGGTGCGCGGGGTTTCGCTCTGGGAGTTTCTCTGGCAGAAAATTTAGTTTGAGGCGGGGAAAATCTGACCCAGCCGGCTGGCACCGAGGATGCCGGCATCATCAACCAGTTTTGAGAGGACAATCCGGAATCTGCGGTTGGTGCCGTAGAGCCGGGAGTTAACCGATTTCCGGACCGCACGGAGCAGGGGTCTGCCGAGCCGGCTGATTCCGCCGCCGAGCACAATTATTTCCGGGTCAAGAATCATAAGCGCATTGTAAATTCCCAGCCCGAGCAGTCTGCCGGTCTCTTCCACGACCTGCAGGGCGAGCCGGTCGCCTCGGCGGGCGGCGATGCCGATTTCCCTCGGGGTCAGACGCCGGTAGTCGTAGTTGATCAGATCAAAAAGCAGGCTCTGCTGTTCACTGGCACCGCCAAACAGAGTCAGCTGATTCCGGCCTGATGCCAGCCGGCGCTGCTGGAGGCGGAGCAGGCGTCGACAGCGGTGAACTATTGCCTCCGCACCAACATAACGCTCCAGACAGCCGCGATTGCCGCAGGGGCAGGGGACGCCGTTCGGGAAGATTACGGTATGGCCCAGTTCGCCGGCATAATGGTTTGCTCCCAAGAGCAGCCGGCCTTCAGCAATGATGCCGGTGCCAACCCCGGTGCCGAGGGTGATCACCAGCGCATTCGCACTGCCCCGGGCAGCGCCGAAGAGCCATTCGCCGAGTGCTACCGCATTGGCATCATTGGCACAGAAGACCGGCAGCCGGGTCAGCCGGGCAAGTGTGTCTTTGACCGGCACCCATTCCCAGGCGGGAAGGTTCGGGGAGGTAAAGACAATTCCGTCCCGGTGATCAACCAGTCCGGCAATCCCGATTCCGAAACCGGCGACCGCATGCTTCTCTGCCATTGCCAGGGCGGTGCGGGCGAGCCGTTCCAGCACCGTGCCGGGTGGAGCCTGCGGGTCGGTGCGCAGCCGGCGCCGGGCAACGATTTTGCCACCCTCATCCACCAGCCCGACTTTGATATTGGTGCCGCCGATGTCAGCGCCGAGACAGAAACTCATCGGTCATGCCGAGCTCAAAAATTTTCAGCAGCAGTTTTTCATAAGCCGGGCCTGGTGCCGCATCCCGCCGTGCCATCATCCGGCGGACACAGTCCAGGATCTCCTCCCGGCGCCATCTGCCGGTTCTGCCCCAGGCGAAAGCCCCCAGCTGTTTTGGTGCGGGCCCGGGCTCAAACCAGTTGGCAAAGGTGCCCAGCACTGCACCGGTGGGAATCATGGTGCCGATTGCGGTCTTGACATGATCACCGACAAGACAGCCGAGCTTGAGCATGCCGGTGTCAATCAGGCGGCTTTTGAGCTGGAGCCGGACCGGATGGTAGTTGTTTTTCAGGTCCGAGCAGGTGGTCAGCGCACCGAGATTGACCCAGGCGCCGACATAACTGTGGCCGATAAACCCCTCATGGTGCTTGTTGACATAGCCCAGAAAGATTGAGCACTCCACCTCGCCGCCGATTTTGCACCGCGGTCCGAAGGAACAGCCGGGCCGGACCCGGGCGCCATCGATCACCGTGCCCGGTCCGACATAGCAGGGACCTTCAATCAGGGAAAGGGGCCGGACCTCGCAGCCGGCATCCAGATAAACCGGACCCTGTTCACTCAGGATGACCGCGGTGCGGTGCACCCGGGCCGAGCGGTTCTTGATCACACCGCCGGAACTGCGGGTTGAGGTGCGGAGTTCTCGGATCAGCTCAGCCGGATTGTCGCGGACGAGCTCCCAGATAAATGAATAGACCCGGGCATTAACCTCCCTTTCCGGCAGGTTGAGCTGGACCCGGCCGAGAAAGCCGGGTTTCCAGGAGCGGGGCTGACTGAGCCGGAAACCGGCGATGCGTTTTTCCACAACAAAAACCTCCTCCGGACCGCTGACCGGCAGTTTTTCCAGCAGGACCGCACTGGCGGAGATAAAGAGCACCGGCGGCACCACCGGCTGGTTGACCAGACATTCGGGATGCTGTTCCTGCACCAGTTCGGCGAGCTCATCCCGGACCCAGAGGTTGAAGGTTTCTCTTGGATAGCGGCGGCGCAGTTTCTCCAAGAGTGTCCGGCAGCCGAAAAGCAGGTCAAACACGGGCCGGAGCTGAATCAGCGGATAGAAGTTACCCCAGTTCTCATCCTCATAGACGCAGATCATAGTCAAGCATAATCTGTGGTTAAAACCTGTCAAGCAGGAGCGGTTCAGACTTTGCCGATGTTACCAGTAGCCAGTAGAAAGTCTGAGTCTGTATCCGCAGAAACAGCCCCGAAGTTTACGGGTTATAGTATAAACAGGGCATGATGCAGGTGCGGGCAGGGTAGAGGGAACTGCCCCCCGTGCAGACTTTTTCCGCTGTTAATTTACTAACCCATTGAAATTTTGTAATTTTGTAAGTTGATAACATAAATTTTCCTCTTAAAAAGATGTTAAATAAAAGGCTATTATGACTCAAATAAATTCTCCGGGCAAGCAAATGCTTGAACAAGCTGAGATTATTTATATTATAAGATAAATGCCCAGTCGCGTTGTGGAAATTTTCGATGACCAAGGCCTTGTTGAAAAAATAAAGAGGCGTCTGCCTTACTTGTTTCAGCTTGCAGAAATTGAAAGTTCACGGGCGGGCAAAGTAGGTATGGAGGTTGGTTCAATCCGTGAGAGAATAATAGTTGCTTTGCTAATTTACAAGTTTGGCGAGGCAAATGTTGAGACGGAAATTCCCATAACCGAGCCAGAGGTAGATGTAAAATTGTATGGAGAGCCGATTTCAATTAAGACTGTTACCGGCACAGGACTAGGAGGTGTAAAGTTGATCTGGACGGTTGATGCGCAGAAGGCAAACGAATTTCGGGATCAGTATTATCCCAGTTGTGATATGCTACTGATACAAATAAACTGGAATAATAATGGTGGATTTTATTACATTCCGCTAGAGGTTCAGAAAAGAATTTTTGAGCAATTGGGCCGGTATAATTACATTAAACTTCCTAAACCGGGGACGAATCCAAGAGGGGTCGAAATTACAAAAGATGCATTATCGAAACTTGCATACGACAGTATGTCAAAAAGAATCGAGATAACTTGGCAAAGGGGATCCATCGAATTTAATTCCTACAAAAGGTGGGTTGATCTCTGGCAGGAGGAATGAATGGTTAAAAGTCAAGTCAAAAATGGAACAAGAACAAGCGCGTTTGGTTCCCCGGGAAGGATTAATCACGATTCAACTCCATTTTATACTAGCAGACTTTACAAGGGATTACCTAAAGAGAAGATTAAAAAATATAAAGAGAATCCAATTCCGGATCAGTATCTGAATAAAATTTTATGCAAAACAAGCGAAAATATGGAAGAGTTGCCCAACTGCTCGATACATCTGATGGTGACATCACCCCCTTATAATGTAGGGAAGCAGTATGATGAAGACCTGACACTTGATGAATATCGGGAATTTCTGAAGAGAGTATGGATGGAAGTTAAAAGAGTTCTTGTCCCCGGAGGTAGAGCCTGCATAAATATTGCCAATCTGGGAAGAAAGCCCTATATTCCTCTTCATACTTTTATTATTGAGGATATGCTCGATTTAGGATTTTTAATGCGAGGCGAAGTCATCTGGAATAAAGCTTCAAGCAGTAGTCCATCAACAGCTTGGGGCTCTTGGCTTTCAGCTAAAAATCCAACTTTAAGGGATATTCATGAGTATATTCTGATATTTTCCAAGGATATGTTTTCAAGAGAAAACATTGGCAGAAAAAGCACTATTTCAAAAGAGGAGTTTCTGGAATTTACCAAAAGCGTTTGGACATTTCCTGCTGAACCGGCATCAAAAGTTGGCCATCCGGCACCATTCCCGGTAGAATTGCCCTACAGGTTGATTCAGCTTTATACATTTCAGGGCGAAGTTGTGCTCGACCCCTTCATGGGAAGCGGACAGACAGCAATTGCAGCGATCAAGACTGGGCGCTGTTATTTGGGTTACGAGATAAATCAAAAGTATGTGACGCTGGCAGAAAAGCGAATAAAGGATTTTCTCTCAAGTTTTAATCTCCCCAGATTGCTTTGAGCTAAAAAAGGTAAATTGCGGCCAGCGGCAGTTTTGGATGTTATTAGTCAATGTGCAATAATTAGCGCACCGTACTGTACAATTGCCTCCACCCGACCGCAGGTTATATTTACGGAGCAGACACTGCTCGTGATTAAGCCTGAGACGGTGGCAAGGTAGTAAAGGTAAGATTCTTTGCCGGCAGCAGGATTTTAATTATAATGCCGGTGGAGAGTTTATAAACAAAGGAGGCAGGATGTGCGCCGGATTTCAATGGTAGTTCTGACCGCATTTTTTGCCGGCTGGGCGCAGAACTGGGTTGCCCGTTATAATGGACCGGCAAATGATGATGATATCGTTGCCGGCATGGTTTGTGATGAACAGGGCAATGTTTATGTTGCCGGAACGAGCCGGGGTGGGACAATGGGGAGCGATATTGTAATCATTAAATACAGTCCTGCCGGTGAATCGCTCTGGGCGGTAAGGGTGGACGGTGGTGTCCATGGTGACGATGAGGCAAAGGCAGTTGCTTATCGGAACGGCCGGGTGGTGGTTACCGGCAGCACCGCTGAACGCGATTCCCAGTGTACCGACATCATCACGCTGGTCTATAACACTGACGGCTCCCAGCGGCTGCTGGCGACCTTCGGTACCACCAACAGCGACGACGCCGGGCTGGCAGTTGCCATTGACAACAGCAGAAATGTCTATGTTGCCGGGTTTTCAACCGGTGCTACCACCGGCCGTGATATGAGACTGCTGAAATATAATGCCGACGGTTCGCTGGCGTGGATCAGCAGCTACATAACCGCCGAAGATGATTATCCGGTTCAGGTGGCAAGCCCGGTTTATCCGGATGTTTTTATTGCGGGCAACTCCGGCAACTCTGAGGATTATGTTACGCTCCGGGTGAACGGTTTTAACGGCGATACCGTCTGGACCAGAAGGTATGACGGCCCGGCGGGAGGCAGGGATGAAGCCCGCGGGCTGGTGGTTGATCCGGACCGGAATGTTTATGTGACAGGGGTCAGTCATGGCCTTAACACCAATGCCGACTTCACGACGATCAAGTACAGCGCAAACGGCGGGCTGGTCTGGGTGCGACGCTATAACGGAACCTCAGACGGGGTGGACCGGGCAAACAGTATTACCCTTGACAGCAGCGGTTATATCTATGTAACCGGTTGCAGCCAGAGTCCGGACGGTGATTTTGATTTCGCAACCGTCAAATATGACACCAGCGGTGTTGAGCGATGGGTGAGGCACTATGATGATCCGGCAGGAGGAGATGATGAAGCCCGGATGGTCACCGCCGGTCAGGCCGGTTTTATATATGTTACCGGTTATAGTGCCGGCACGGCCACGGGCAGTGATTATCTGACCATAGGATACAGTGAGGATGGGAGCGAGTGTGGATGCTACCGGTATGACGGTCCGGCAGGCGGTGTTGACGAGGCGGCTGCAGTGCTATGTGCTGGCAGCAGGGTTTATGTGACCGGCACAAGCGAGGGGGCGGGTACTGGCTCGGACTTTGCCACACTGGGTTATGAGCCCGCAGGCGTTATCGAGCCGTTACTCACCGTAGGTGCGATTTCCCGATCCCGGTTGACAGTGATCAGAAACGGTTTTTACCGGGCAGATGCCGAAGGGGCGCTGATGGATGCGACTGGAAGACAGGTGATGAGGGTCATTCCCGGAATAAACCTTCTCGGAGAAGTTCATGCCGGTCTGTATTTTGTGTGCGCCGGGACCGGCAACCGGAAGCTGACCAGCGTGGTAGTGATAAAATAGCGGACCTTAATTGACTTCTGCCCACCGCAATTTAAAATTATGCTTTGTGGAGCAGACGCTGCTCGTGATCAAGCCGGATGCGGTGGCAAGGGGGGTGATCGGTGAGATCATCACCACGATTGAGCGTGCCGGACTGAAGATCGCCGGTCTGGTGATGCGCCGGCTCTCCCGTGCCGAGGCAGAGGAGTTCTATGCAATTCACCGGGGTAAGGATTTTTTTACCGGGCTGGTGGAGTTCATCATTTCCGGTCCGGTGGTTGCCCTGCTGGTTGAGGGTGAGAACGCCCGGCAGCGGGTAAGGGAGCTTGCCGGTGCGACCGATCCGGCAAAGGCAAAACCCGGGACGATCAGACAGCGGTTCGGGACTTCGGTCCGGACCAATGCGGTCCATGCTGCCAATCCGGCTGAGGATGTGGAGCGGGAGATCAGATTTTTCTTTGGTAATTTAACTCAACCGTAAGGAGTTCAGAATGAAAAGGTATGCGGTGCTGCTCGTGCCGGTCCTGCTTTTTGCCGGCATGATTACGAAAACACTGGAGTTCAGCCCAACTGAGCTGAGCATTACCAGTGTCAACGGCTATGATGTGGTTCAGCTGAAAAATGCCGGTTCGGTTACCGAGCCGGGCAAGCCGGCGCTGCCGGTGGTGCCGGTGAATGTTGCTGTGCCGGCAAATGCAACGGTGACCGGGATTGAGGTTATTCCGCTGGCGACTGAGGAGCTTGCCGGCAGTTACCGGGTTCATCCGGCACAGGAGCCGGTGGTGCTTTCGGCAAAGAGCCAGCCCGGATTTGTTCCCCCGGACCCGCAGATTTATACCCGGAGTGAGCCGTTTCCGGGCAGGTTTTATGACTGGAACGGCTATACCGGCACGATGATGGGCTGGCGGGTGTGCGGTTTTGGAGTCTATCCACTCCAGTATGAGCCGGCGAGCGGGAGGCTGACTCTTTACCGGCGGCTGCAGGTGAGGGTCAGCTATCAGGAGGGGGCGGTCAGTCCGGTGCGGCTTTCCGAGCGCCAGCTGGTGGCGTTTGCGCCGGCGGTGCGCAGTGTTGTGGTCAATCCGGAGGATGTAGGCGGATTCGCACCCGAGGTCCGGCAGACGGATCAGATGGACTGCGATTATGCGATTATCACCAATGCGACACTGGCTGGCAGTTTTCAGAGTCTGGTTGACTGGCGGACGAAGAAGGGACTCTACACCCGCATCTTCCGCACCGACTCGATCAGTGCCCGCTATCCTGGTCGGGACCTGCAGGAGAAGATCCGGAATTTCATCATTGACTACTGGACCAATCACGGGCTGATCTATGTTCTGCTGGCGGGTGACAACTCACTGGTACCGGCACGCCGGGCAAGGTGTGTGGTCGGAACTACTACCGATGACATTCCGGCCGATCTCTATTATGCGGACCTGCAGTGGTCCTGGGACGGTAACCGGAATAACATCTTCGGCGAGATGAGCGGTGATACGGTGGATCTGTTCTACGACCTGTTTCTGGGCCGGGCATCGGTGGACAATGCGACCCAGGTGAGCACCTTTATCAGCAAGACGCTGTTTTATGAAAAGACGCCGACGACCGACTATTTGCAGCGGATGCTTCTTCCCTATGTGATGCTCTGGTCCTCATCCGGCTATTCGGGCCGGGTGGTCTCAGAGACGATTGCTGCCAAGACCCCATCCGGCTGGACCGATGCCTATATTGCCAACCCGACTACCACCACACCGATGCGGGATTCAATCAACCGGGGATATCATTTCTGTCATGCTGCTGCCCACGGCGATGATTACGGGTTTTACACCGAGAGCGGAACCCCGATTTACACGACCAGCACCGCAAGCGGTCAGACCAACTCGACCCGGCCGGTGATTCTGAACTCGATCGCCTGCATCTCGGGCAATTTTGAGGCTGAGGACTGTCTGGCTGAGGCGCTGATGAACAATGCTAATGGCGGGGCGGTTGCCACGATCATGAACTCCCGTTACGGCTGGGGAACACCACCGACCATGGGTCCGAGTGAGAAGCTGGACTGCATGTTTTATGACTATTACTTCATCGGCGATACGGTGGAGATCGGCAGAAATCACTGTTCAAGCAAGAATGTCTACGGTTACATTGCCCAGAGTCAGGCGGTGTGGCGCTGGTGCTATTATGAGCTGAATCTGTTCGGGGATCCGGCACTGCCGCTGTGGAATGGTGCACCGGGCACGATGAGCGCCCAGAACCGGGATACGATCACGACCGGTGCCCAGAGTTTTCAGGTGACGGTGACGAGCAGCGGTTCACCGGTGGTCGGCGCGCTGGTCTGCTGCTACAAGCCGGGAGAGGTGCATGAGGTCGGGTATACGAACGGCAGCGGGGTTGCGACGGTGACCATCAATCCGTTGACCACAGGGACGCTGTACCTCACGGTCAGCCGCAAGCAGTATCTGCCGGTGGAGAAGATGGTGGTGGTGGTGCCGGGCACACCTCAGCCGTATATCACCATTATCCGGACCTTTGTTGATGACGGGGGCAACAACCAGCTCGATCCGGGCGAGACCGCGGATCTCTATGTGACGGTGAAAAATATCGGCAGTGCCGGGGCAACAAATGTGACGGGCAGACTGCGCACCGCTTCGGGTTATATCACGATGAGCGATTCCACCGCCAGCTACGGGACGCTGAATGCCAATGACACCGCCCGGGGCGACCGATACCGATTGACCGCCAGCGCCTCAACACCGCCGGGCAGCCAGATCAGTTTCACGCTGAATATTATCAGCAACGAAGGCAGCTGGAATCCGACTTTCAGCCTGACGGTCGGCACACCCCAGCAGCCGGGACAGCTCTGGGTCAATCATGATACCGGCAACTGCAAGCTGAGCGTCACCGCGCTCGGTTCAATTGGGTTCACCGAACCGCCGAGTCTGGATCTTGGTGCCGGGTTCTCCTACCCGAAGACGAGCGCGAGTCATCTTTACTATTCAAGTCTGCTGGTGGGTAACAGCGAAAGTTATGTCGTGGACCGGTTCTACGGCCGGCCCGCCTCGAGCATCAATACCGATTTCCAGCTGGTGGACAGTGTGCGGATGATCTTCCCGCCGCAGTCCGGGGATGAGCAGTTCCGGGCGGTCCTGAGTGACGCCGCGCATTCAACCCCCAAAAACCTGCGCATAACTCAGAACAGCTATATGTCGGCACAGCCCGGCTATGATGATTTTGTCGTGCTGGTATATGATATTCAGAATCAGGGCTCAAGTGCGGTGAACGGTCTCTATGCCGGCATCTTTGCCGACTTTGATGTCGGAGCAGATCCGACCCAGAATACGGTGACAAGCAGTGAGGCCAAGCGGTTCAGCTACATGCGGTCCGCATCCAGCGCCAACCCCTGTGTCGGGGTGAAGATCCTTGAGCCGCAGTCTTTTGCCAACCTGTGTGCGATTGACCATGCGCGCTATGTTTATCCCGATTCGGCGATGACCGAGGGGATGAAGTTCCGGATTCTCAATGGCACGGTCAGTCAGCGCAACTCCAACCGCAGCTATGACTGGTCGGTCGGGGTTTCGGTCGGGCCTTTCAATCTCAACCCGGGTGCGAGCCAGCGGGTGGCGTTTGCCTTTGTCGGTGGCACCTCGGCAGCCGATTTTGAAGCCAATGCGGACAGCGCCCAGTCCTGGTATGACAACTATCTCGGGATTCAGGCGGAGGAAGGAGGACAGCGGAGTCCGGAATTTGCCGGTATCAGAATTGTTCCCAATCCGCTTTCCAGCCTGGTCTGCCTGAGTTACAACCTGAATCAGGCAGGACGGGTGCAGGTTGCACTCTATGACATCACCGGCCGGCAGGTTGCCGGTCTTCTTGACCGGCACCTGGAACCGGGCAGACTGGAGCTGCGCTGGGATGCGAGCCGGCTCGCCTGCGGAGTGTATCTGGTGAAGATTACTACACCCGGTGGCATAGATTCCCAGAAACTGGTGATCAGACGCTGAGCCCGGACAGTAAATCAAAAGGGGGTGTCGGCCGACACCCCCTTATTTTTTCTTTCCGGAATTACCTGGTAATCAGCAGTTTCTGGCAGATTTGACCGGTTCCTGTCTGAACAAAGTAGATGCCGGGTGCGAGGCAGGTGGGGAGCACAAATCCATCGGTTTTGGCGGTGAGACCGGAAATGCGGGCACCGGTGCGGTCATAAAGCCGGACCGGCAGCGATCTCAGCGGTGCCGGCTGGAACCGGATGTGATCACCCGGACGGGCAACTCCCGGCACCAGCCGGAAATATCCCGGCAGATTATGGTGGTATTCACTGATGCCGGTGACGGGATGCCGGTAAAGACCGGTGCGCTGCATGTCAAACTGGTAGGTGGGCCACTGCCACCGGTCCCGGAACCAGGGGACATCGGTTTCCCAGATGGTGACGCTCATCGTATTGGCGTTATCATAGGAGACAGCAACGATGTCCATGGTGTCATCGCCGTCAACATCCGCGACGGTGGCACCATTGAGATAGGTCCAGCCCCTTGGCCGCAGGGGCCAGCCGGACACCGGTGTACCGTCATGATGGACCGCATAGAGGTAGCCGAGGGTGTCGGTGTTGGAGAGCAGATTGCTCGTAAAAATTATTTCCATGTCGCCGTCTCCGTCAAGGTCGGCAACGGTGATGTTGCCCTCTGCCGCATCGCCGTTGGGCTGATAAACCGGGAAACCGGGCAGGATTGAGCCGTCAGCACTCAGGGCATAGAGCACCGAGGCACCGCCACCGACCACACCGGACAGACCGCACAGCACCTTGAGCTCACCGTTGAGATAAAGATCAGCAACCGTGGGCGGACAGTAGGTCCAGCGCGGGAAGGGGCAGGGCCAGCCGTCCATAATCGTGCCGTTGTGGCGGAAGACATAGACACCCTGGGTTCCCTGATGCATGGCGACGATGATTTCCAGCGTGTCGTCACCATCAAGATCGGCAAGCGCGGGTGACTGGTAGGAGAACTTGGCGCCGTTGGGACTTGTGACAGGCCAGCCGGGCAGAATGGTACCGTCAGGATGGAGGACATAGAGTGAGTTATAGGAGGCGTAGACGATTTCCGCCTGACCGTCAAGGTTGATATCGCCAACCGCAGCGCCGAGTGCAGGTACATGATCAAGCGAGCAGGGCCAGGCACCGGGCTGACGGGTTCCGTTGTAACGCAGGACATGGAGATGACCGATCGGCCAGTCCCGTTCGCCGACGATGATCTCGAGTGAATCATCGCCGTCAATGTCCGCCAGTGTGGGTGAATCGGCAAAGTTGCCATTGACCAGACCGGTGAAGGGAAATCCGGGCTTGACATTGCCGTTGCGGTCATAGACATAGACCGCACCACCGCTGGTCATTCCCCGGGTACAGATGGCAATCTCAATCTGGCCGTCCCGGTCGATGTCGGCTGCTGCCGCCGCATATTGGCCCATATAGGAAAAACTTTTCGGCCAGCCGGGATAATAGTTTCCATCGTAGCGCCAGACATGCAGCTGTCCGGCAGTTGAGGGCATGATCACCTCAAGCCGGCCGTCAGCGTCAAGATCAGCCAGCGTGGCGCCCCGTGCCGGTCCGAACTGCGGATTGTAGGTTACCTTTTTCGGCCAGCCGGGCATGATTTGGAGCTCGTCGGTTGCCGGCAGACCTGCTGGCAGGTCTGCCGGAGTGATGGTGAGCATACCCGGCACCCTGGTTTGGGTCCCGGTGAACTCAACCTTCAATCCCGGTTGCAGGACAATCAGGAGTACAAGCATTGCGTTCATAAAGCCTCCTTACTCAATTTCAATGCTTTCAACTGTCAGTTCATCACCGCCGGTGATTTCAGCACCGGCATTGCAGGTGCACATTTCTTCAACTGATCCGAACTCCTGTCCGCATTTCGGGCAGCGCAGGCGGAGCGGAGCCGGTCTGAATTCCAGCTCGGCACTTTCCAGTAGCGGATGATCCTTGAGCTGGTCAAAGTAAAACCGGACACATTCGGGGACAACTGAGGAATGTTCCCCAATCAGCAGGGTGATCCGCCGGATTCTGCGGGCACCGTTCTTTTCCGCTTCCCGGATTACCTGACTGATCAGGCTGCTGGTAATGGCAAACTCATGCATCCAGTTTAAGGCAGCGAGTGCAGCAGCCGGGCGGCATTGGAGTCGGCAGGATGACGCCGGAGCCAGTCGGCAAGCAGCGTGCGGGCGCGGTTATAATCGTGCAGGTCGTCAACATAGAGCCGGTAGAGGACATTGACGAGCTGCCATTCATCCGGGTACATCGCCAGCGCCTGCTGGAACATCTTCTCTGCCTCCGGATAGTTGCCCATGCCCTGAGCGATCAGACCGCGCTGGAGTATCAGTTCGAGCCGGAGTCTGGGGTCGTCACCGGCATAGGCGAGTGCCGAATCGACCGCCATCAGTGCCGCGGAGTAGTTACTGCTCAGTGCTGAAAAGCGGGAGTAGTGATAGAAGAGGAGCATCTTCTGCGGTGCTTCCAGTTCGAAACGGAGTGCCGGTTGCAGTGTTGAGCAGGCAGCGGCATAGTTGCCGGCGCGGGCGTATTCCATTGCCAGAAGGAGGTAGGAATGGGCATAGGTGATGAGCAGGCCGCGGGTATTTTCATCCTTCTCCACGCGCGGGTCGAGCATCGATTTCATCTTGAACTGCTCAAACAGGAGCCGGCGGGTGCGGGCGGTGTCAATCTGTCCTTCACCCGGAATCTTTTCCCGTTCGCCGACAACCCGCTGGACCAGACCCTCCAGCCGGAGATAAGGCTGGACATCCTGCATATTGTCGGGGGAGACGGTGGTGGCGAAATAGACCGGGCTGCGGGGCTGATAACCGGGACCGAATACCTTCGCCATGAACTCCTGCGGTGTGGACTCATAATCCTGAGGCCAGATGAGCCTCACTCCGCCGGCGGTGGCAACGATGTTGCGGATCATGATATCCTTGAGCAGGACCACCCGGTTGTTTTTGGTCACAAATCCCTGGGGCAGGCGCTCGATTTCTTCCTCGCTGAAGGAAATCGGTGCCCCCCAGCGCTTGAGCTGTTTGCAGTACCAGACGGTGTTGAGCAGTGACAGGTTGGCGACTGCCACATTTTTGCCGAAGTTCAGATCGTTGTCCGCCACGATTGAGGGCACGGTCTGCATGAACCAGAGCGGAAAGGTGTCGTTGTCACCGTTGGTGAAGACAACCGCCTTGTCCCCCTCACAGCAGACGAGCATGTTATAGCCGTATTCAGCGGGAATCCAGTTGTGGCGCCGGGTGACGGTCTTGTAATTGAGCAGCATCGGGGCAAATCCGAAGGCAAGGAAGAGTCCGGCAACAACGGGCATCGGGGCAAATTTTTTATCCTTCAGTTCCGCATCAAGCCATTTGAGCAGGGCATAGGCGCCATTACCGATGAAGATGGTATAGAAGACAAATGAGAAGGCAAAGAAGTAGTCACGCTCGCGCACCTCCCGGAACTTGAGCTCGGGTCTGGGGTCGGAGGGGGAAAATTTCAGGTTGAGATAGGTGAGCAGTCCGAGCGAGGCGACGATGAAGGCAACAAAGATCAGGGCGAATGATTTCTTGTCCCGCTTGAACTGATGGACCATACCCCAGATGCCGAGCAGCGGAGGAATCAGTCCCAGTATTCCCTGCCAGCCCAGCCGGAGAAAGATGCGGGGAATGTTGGTAAAGAGGACATCCAGAAAGCGCTCGTTGCCCCACTGCCAGAGGAAGTAGCGGGTGTAAAAGGCGATCTGCTCAATATAGGCGCGGAAGACATCAAAGACCGGATTGCGGTTAGCCCGCCATTCATCTTCGGTCAGAAACTGGGTCTTGCGCGGGAACAGGCGCATCGGGTCATACTGCTCCCGCTTGAGCACGCTGACGAAGTCGCGCCAGCGTGCCGGTTCCACTTCGTTGATCGCCGGATAGTGGCGGGCACGGATGAGCATGATGAACTGGACTGTGCCGGCAAGCAGAACCAGTCCGAGGAGCAGACCAACATAGCCGGCACGCAGTTTCTTCCGGGTGTGGAGCCAGTAGAGGTAACCGCCGTAGCCGAGGATGAAGAGAATCACCAGCGCCGGCGAGCGGAACCAGCGCTCAATGAAGGCAACGGTCGGGGAGGCGAGGAAGAGGACGATGTCATCCATGAGTTTCTGTCCGGCGCCGATGTAGGCGACGAGGAAGACGCCAGCCAGAATCCCCAGCCCGTAGAGCAGAGTAAGATTTCTCTCCGAGCGCTCCATGATCCGGATGGCATAATAAGTGCCGGCAAGGATCAGGGGCACAACGATGAAGGTGCCGGCAGAGAGCCCCATTTCATTCACGGTCAGGATCAGCAGATAGCCGACCATGAATTCAATGAAACGCAGATGAATCACCGCCTGCCGGTCAACGAGCAGGGCGAAGATGAGCACCGCAAAGACCACGAGCATCGGAGTGAAGTGGATGCCGGTGGCGACAAAGAGCAGAAAGATGGCGGCGAGAATCTGACGGTTGTCACCGGTCCCTCTTTCCCGGCCTTCTCGCCAGACAAGCGCCAGATAGAGCACAGTCAGGGCGATGACCACACAGGGACCGTAGACTTCAGCCTCGACACAGTTATCCCAGTAGGAATAGGCAAACCCGCACATCAGGGCACCGAAGGCACCGGCAATGTGCGGTAGCCACGGGCGCCGGTTCTTTTCTGTGGCAGCGTTGATAGCAAGAATCTTGATGACGATGAGATAGAGCAGTCCGCAAGAGAAGGCACCGAACAGGGCAGGGATGAGATTTACCCGGAAGGCGATTTCCCGACCGATTGGCAGCATGGTGAAGATTCTGCCCAGCATGACAAACAGCGGTGTGCCGGGGGGATGAGGAATACCGGCAATGTAGGAGACGGCGATCAGTTCGGCACAGTCCCAGAAGGATGCGGTGGGCGCAACACTGTAGAGATAGACGCCCAGAACCACCAGAAATATCAGGAGAAAGATAACCAGGCGCCAGCGTGATTCATTCATCTTCTAAGCTCCTTTGGTTCATTATACCTTCAAAATTGTCTGCATTAAATTATACTTCAATTGCGATGGTGTCAAATTGATTAACAGTCGACCCCGGCGGGCAAAGCTGATGTTGCCGGTGGTCTCCGAGACGACAATGGCGACCGCATCGGTCAGGGTAGTGATACCGGCAGCAGCACGGTGGCGCATTCCCAGCCCGGGTTCGGTTTCGCCCAGCGGCAGGGTGCAGCCGGCAGCGATGATCTGGTTGCCGGAGATGATGACCGCACCGTCGTGGAGTGGGGAGGGCGGGGTGAAGATCGAGACCAGCAGTGGTGCGGAGATCCGGGCTTCGAGCCGGCTGCCGGTTTCGGTGTATTCGCGCAGTCCGATCTCCTGTTCCACGACAATCAGGGCACCGATTTTCCGCTCCTTTAACTGGGCGGCAGCGGCTACCAGTTCCTCAACCAGAGTTGAATCAGCGGTCGGGCGGAAGAGGAAACGGATCGGGCGGGCACGGCCGAATCGGGAGAGGAGGTTACGGATTTCCGGCTGGAAGAGAATGACAAACGCCACCAGCCAGACAGTAGTCAGAGAGCTGATGATGAGCCCGAGTGCCTTGAAGTCAAGCCAGCGGGCGACGGTACCGACAAGTACAAGGAAGAGCAGGGCATAGAGCATGCGGATTGCCCGGGTGCCGCGGATAAAGCGCAGGAAGTAGTAGGTGGCGACCGTAACCAGCAGAATGTCGATAATGTCAACCGGCCGGATGCGGATAAAGGAAATCATGCCCGGCTTCTATCCAACTGAATCGCCGTCAGTATCTGCAGCGCCCGCCGGACCGGTAGAACATCATGAACCCGAACGATGCTGGCGCCGTTGAGTGCTCCGACAATGCAGCTGGTGATGGTGCCTTCGAGCCGTTCTTCCGGAGGGAGATTGAGGACATGGCCGATGAATGATTTCCGCGATGGCCCGATTACAATCGGCCGGTTCAGGGTACGCAGTTCAGCAAGGCGGCGGAGGATTTCCAGATTGTGTTCCGGTTTTTTACCAAAGCCGATACCCGGGTCAACGAGCAGGTTTTCAAAGCCGACGCCGGCTTCAAGCGCCTGATGAATTGACTTCCGGAGTTCGCCGGTAATTTCCGCCATCAGGTCCTTATACACCGGATTGCGCTGCATGGTGCGCGGGGTGCCGCGAATGTGCATCAGAATTAAGCCGGCGCTGTATCGGGCGCAGATCCGGGCAAGTGCGGGGTCAAACTTCAGTCCGGAGATGTCGTTAATGAGTGCGGCACCTTCGGCAAGTACGGTTTCAGCAACCCGGGAGCTGGTTGTATCAATCGAGATTGGCACCCGTGTCTTTTTTACCAGCGGTTTTAGTACGGGCAGGATCCGTTTCAGCTGTTCTTCCGGAGACACCGGTTCTGCACCAGGGCGGGTGGATTCGGCACCGATATCCAGAATGTCCGCACCATCTTCCACCAGCTGATTTGCCCGTTCCAGTGCCGCATGCGGATTGAGATACCGGCCACCGTCGTAGAAGGAATCGGGGGTTATGTTGATAATGCCCATGATCAGGGTGCGGTTGAGATTCATGGTGTTGCGGCCGAGTTTAACCCGGTACTGCGGCTCGCGGGCAGCAGCAAGCAGGGTCTGGATCTCGGTGATGAGCCGGGCAGCACATTCCGGCTGTTTCTTCAGCCGGAGGCAGATCTGTTCATACTGGCGCAGGGTGGCAAAGAGGATCGCATCGGTTTTCTTCACCCTTCCGGAGATGGCATCCCGATGCAGGGCGCAGTCCGCGCCGCAGACAAGAGCGGTCTGTTTGAGGATGTTGCCGGCTGCTACCGAGATACCGGTAATTTTGAGCGGAATGACCTCGGCTTTCTGGGCGAAGATCGCCCAGGCGCGCTGGTCAACACCCACCCGGGCGAGTTCGGAATTGAGATCGGCAGGATGGTGCAATGCAAGCAGACGCATAAAGTTATGCAAGTATCTGAGCAATCCGTTCCAGCGCCCAGTCGATTTCGTCCCGGGTGATTACGAGCGGTGGTGCAAACCGGATTACCTGCTTGTGGGTGTCCTTGGCAAGGATGCCGAGCTGGAGCAGTTTTTCACAGTATTCCCGGGCAGTACCAGCTTCGGGTTTAAGTTCAACACCGGTGAACAGACCGCGTCCCCGGATCTCTTTTATTTTTTGGGAGTTTAGGGCTGCCAGCCGGTTCTGAAAATAGGTGCCCAGTTCAGCTGAGCGTTCAGGCAGTCTTTCCTCTATGATTACGCTGACGGCGGTTCTTGCGACCGCGCAGGCGAGGGGGTTGCCGCCGAAGGTTGAGCCATGATTACCAGGTACAAATACGCTCATGATTTCGCGGGACGAAAGAACCGCGGAGATTGGCATGCAACCTCCTCCCAGCGCCTTGCCTAAAATCAGGACATCCGGTCGGGCATCTTCGTACTGGTAGCAGAAGAGGCGTCCGGTTCTGCCCAGGCCGGTCTGGATTTCATCAAGGATGAAGAGGATGTTGTGTTGATGACAGATGGCACGGGCACGCTGCAGATAGCCGTGACGGGGGACGATAATTCCGGCTTCGCCCTGAATCGGTTCCACCAGGAAGGCGACGGTGTTTTTGTCAATTGCCTGCTCGAGTGCGTCAGGGTTGTCATAGGGTATGATTTTGAAGCCCGGGGTAAACGGACCGAATCCATCCCGGTAGAGCGATTCGGTGGAGAAACTGATGATTGTTGTTGTTCGACCGTGAAAATTGTTGGCGCAGACAATGATTTCGGCCTGATCGGGCGCTACCCCCTTTTTCGTGTAGCCCCAGCGCCGGGCACACTTGATTGCGGTTTCAACCGCTTCCGCTCCCGAGTTCATCAAAAGCACCTGTTCCTGCCCCGTGATCTCACAAAGCAGCTGGCAGAGCGGACCGAGCTGATCATTGTAAAACGCCCTTGAGGTCAGGGTCAGCCGGTTTGCCTGTTCAATCAGGGTCTGAATAATGCGCGGGTGACGATGTCCCTGGTTGAGTGCCGAATAGGCGGAAAGCATATCGAGGTAACGTTTGCCTTCAACATCTTCCACCCAGGCCCCTTCACCTTTGCAGAGCACAACCGGCAGCGGGTGATAATTGTGTGCCGAGTATTTTTCTTCAAGTTGAATGTAATCAGCGGTATTCAATTCGAACTCCTTTCCTGTTTTTTAAAACTTATTTTAAGCGGGCAGGGCTCAGAAGTCAAAGATAATAGTTCTGCCGGAGTGTTTGCTGAATGTTATTTCAGGAGAATGATTTTACCGTTCTGGACCGAGTTCGAAGTTACTGTCTGGAGGAAGTAAATGCCAGCTGGTGTGTTGGGAACTTTCCAATAGCGGGGACAGGGTTGATTATTTAAGACATCAGCAACGAGGACACCGGTGATCGACCAGAGCCGGAGCCGGGCACCGGGCGGAATTAACATTTGAGCCTGAGCGAGCCGGCAGATGTGAGTTGGCAGACGGATCAGATTCGTTACTTCCCCGATTCCCGGGGTTTCCTGCATTCCAGCGCGGACCACGAGCGCATAGGGCTGACGAGCAGTATAGACATTGCGTGCATAAACCCGGATTTTCCATGTGCCGGTCATAGGCCGGGCGAGTTGAATCAGTTCCTCAACATTACGCTCATCCCAAAGCACGGGATTGGGAATCGACTGGTTTAATGCGAGCTGATTGCCACGGTAGCGGTTGTGGTCTGGACTTTCCAGTTCGAGATTCAGGTCATTGACAATGGCGATTTCGGCGTTGGGCATGGCCGCCGTGTCGGTCCAGGTCAAAACTACACGCAGTGGTTCCCGGCGGTTAATGGTAATCTCATATTCATCATATTCTCCGGTTGCCAGCCCCAAGGTTTCGTCCACAAACACCAGAGTGAGTGAGTCGTCCGGAAAGTGCATAATCCGGGAGAGGTTCAGTCTGCCCCAGCCGGTGCGGATGTCAGGGATGGTTTCCCGGCCAACAGTTGTGTCGGCGGCAGTAATGGCAAATGCCCGCATCAGCGCCGAGCTGGGTTCGCAAATGGAGTGCTCTGGGTCTGGCTGGCCGGTCGGGTGCCACCCTTCTTTCAGGTACTGACGGAGCAGAGTAAGCGCGCCGCTGACTGAGGGTGCAGCAAAGCTGGTTCCTTCCCGGACCCGGTAGGCATTGATCCCGCCGCCATAAACGGTCCAGATGCTCTCTGCCGGTGCCACAAGATTGGGCTTGAGACGGTTGTCACGGGTTGGACCGGCAGAGGAGAGGGAGTAAATCAAATTCGCCCTGGTACCATTACCACAGCCGCCGACGGTGAGTGCATTTTTTGCACAGGCGGGGTGACCGAGTTTGTAACGGGTGCCACCGCCGTTGCCTGCTGCCCAGATTACCAGAAATTTCTTGTCCTGCCAGCAGACCGCATCCACCGAGGCATCTGCCAGCCGGTATTCGGAAAGGTAATCCATGGTGCCGAAGGAACCGGATACCTGACGGACCGGTTCTGAAATGCCGAGGCCGAGCCGGACCGAGTCGAGCATTTCGGTGAGGTCATCAGAATAGATATACTGACCGCTGGCGGTGCCGATGTCCAAGAAATAGATCCGGGCATCAGGTGCCATGCCCTCAAGATTGCTTTCGTTACCGTTGATTGAATCCTCTCCGGCGAGGGTGCCCGCAACTGCTGAGCCGTGATAGTTGGCACCAGCAGCGTCACCGAATGCAGCATTGTAGTAAAGTTTATAGGCGGTAATCTTGCGGTGATCAGGATAGATGCCCGGTTGAGTCAGGGGAAAATAGGGGTCAAAGAACATGTCGTGTTCGGTGTTGATTCCGGAGTCAAACAGCCCAATGAGCATGTTCTGTCCCCGGATGCCCCAACGCCAGATGCGCCGGCTTCCAGCCGGGTCCGGTATGACGCTGTCCCAGCCAAACTGGAGGACCCACTGCACGTTGCGATTGAATGGTACTGGATTTTCACGGGCTTGAATCCAAAAGATCCCATCCCGGGCAGCGAGGCTTTCGAGACGACGACTGCGATCATCCAGGTTGAGAGCCGAAAGGTCAAGTGTCTCAGTTCTTGCCGGTTCCCAGCAGGCGCAGGTCAGCTTGGTGACGCGGGCACCCAGTTTTCGGAGTTCCGGGGCAAATTTGTATTCCGGAAGAAATGGCCCGTGCCAGTCAATCGGCAGAGTCTGGCAGAGCAGCTCAATTGAATCAGAGGTGCAACCGGCAGGTGACCGCACCACCAGTGTCTGATAGGCGAGATAGGCGACCGGAACAAGTCCGCGGTTCTTCAGTGTGGTAAGCCAGTGGCTGTAAATTGGAGCAGTGAAGTGCAGGAGCCAGTAGCGGGAGGAGATTTCAGCTGGCGTAGTGGCGGTGCGGGTATCAATTATTTTGCCGCTTGCCAGCCGGAGATAGCGGGCGTCGGTATAGGGCTCGGGCTGGAACCGGGCACGCACCTGGGTCCGGTTCAGGACCGGTTGAGCGAGACTGGTGGCAACCAGTACCAGCCCGAGCCCGATCCAGCGGTTCACAGTTTCAGAATGTCAACGATCGCCTGTGTAACTTCCTGAATATCGTTTAATGTCAGATCTCCCATATGGGCAATCCGGAAGGTTTTTTCCTTAAGGTCACCGTAGCCGTTTGAGATCTGCATGCCCCGCTCGCCGAGAGCGGTGTTCAGATCCTTGACGCTGATACCCCGGGTATTAGTAACGGTTGTGAGGGTGACCGATTCGTAGCCCGGCTCCGGGAATACCGCAAAGTATTTTTTCGCCCATTCCCGGGTGAATTTTGCCATTTCCAGATGGCGCTGATACCGCTTTTCCATGCCTTCAGCAAGGATGTAGTCCAGTTCCTTGTCCAGTGCCCAGAAAAGGGAGATTGCGGGTGTGGTGGGTGTCTGGTGGTCCTTTTCATAGCGCTTGAGCATCGCCTCGTAGTCGAAGTAGTAGCCACGATCGGGAATTGTCCGGCATTTTTCCATTGCCCGTGGGGAAACGATTGCCACCGCCAGACCCGGTGGGAGTGCTACGCACTTCTGGCTTGATGCAACCACCACATCCAGACCAAGCCGGTCGATGTCAAACCAGTCGCCCATCAGACTTGAGACCGCATCGACTAAAATCAGGACATCGGGATATTTTTCCCGGATCATGGTGGCGAGCTCCTCGATCGGTGCCCGCACACCGGTTGAGGTCTCGTTCTGGGTGATGGTTACCGCTTCATACCCCCCCTTAGCCAGTTCGGCATCAACCAGTTCCGGCCGGACCGCCTTACCCCACTCCACCCGCACCGCGCCCGGTTCTTTGCCGCACGCCTGGGAGATTTTGAACCAGCGGTCGGAAAAGGCGCCATTAATGGTATGTAGTACCTTTTTACGGACAACATTGCGGATAGCGCCTTCCATCAGTCCGGTTCCGGAGGCAGTCCACCAGAATACATAGTTATTGGTTTTGAGGATCTGGCGGGTCTTTTCTATGCACCGGTGGTTGAGGTCACCAAACTCCTTGGATCGGTGGCCGATCATCCACTGTGCCTGAGCCTTAAGTATTTCTTCCCGCACCTCAGTTGGTCCGGGGACAAAAAGTTTTTTATGTGTCATTTTTCCTCCTGTGATTTTGATTTATTTCTATCGCCGATAATCTTTACTCGACATTCCCTGGTTCTGGGTCCGTCAAATTCACAGAAAAATATCCCCTGCCACCGCCCCAGTGCCAGCCGGTGGTCTTCAATCGGGATCACCAGAGAGGTGCCGATGAGCACCGATTTAATATGGGCGTCGGCATTACCTTCAGTGTGGCGGTAGGACAGATCCGACGGGATGAGCCGGTTGAGCAGCGCAGTGATATCTTCAGCCACATCCGGGTCATAACTTTCGTTGATCGTAATGCCCGCAGTCGTATGCGGTACATATAGGATACAGATACCGGAGCGGATACGGCTCTTTTCTACAAGCCGGCTAATCTGCGCTGTGATATCAATCAGTTCAGTGAGCTTTTGGGTATTAATCGTCAGCGATTCCATCCTGCTGAATATGATAACGGCAACTGCACTCGTGTCAATGCTGAAGCGTTTTTCTTCTTGCCCATTAAGCCGGTCTTTGATATCATAGGTAGTGCGAATTAACCAGTTAGGAGAACAAGGACTGATCAGAATAATTCAGCGGCAGGTCCACAGCCGGGGTAATCTTCAGCTGGGGATTGGTGATGACGCTCTGATTCTGAAGGATGGCAGTACGGTTCTGACTACAGACACCTACGCCGAAGGGGTGCATTTTGATTTAAGTTATATGAGTTATTATGATGTGGGCACAAGATGTGCATGTGCTGCGCTTTCTGATGTAGTGGCGATGGGCGGTGAGCCCAAGGTGCTGCTGGTGGGGCTGGCGGTACCGCAGGAAACAGATTTGCGTGCGATAAGGCAGTTGTACCAGGGGCTGGAGCGGATATGCAAAGAGATGGGGTGTGAGATCGGTGGCGGGGACATCATCGCTTTAGACCGGCTGGTGATCGCACTAACCGCATTGGGCAGAGCAGCGGTACCTGTGCTCCGTTCCGGGGCGCAACCCGGTGATTACCTTTATCTGACCGGTTATACCGGGCTTGCCGAGACCGGCAGACTGATACTTGCCGGAAGAGCAAGATTACCGGCATATACTGCAGGAATACGGTTGGCGGTTCAACGTCATCTTTGTCCCGTACCCAGACTGCAGGTGATGCGCGCTCTGAGGTTGAGGATGTCGGCATTAATTGATACCTCAGATGGTCTGGGGACCGACGCCCGGCAGCTGAGTACTCAGAGCAGGGTTAAAATTGTGATCGAGCCGGATTGGTTGCCGATTCATCCGGTGACGCTTCAATTGTGTCAAGAACAGAGGAGGAGCCCTTTAGAGTTCGCCCTGAGCGCAGGCGAGGATTATGAACTGTTGTTTACCTGCAGAAGTAGCCCGCCGTCAATTGTTAAGGGTGTAAAGATCACAAGGATTGGCAGGGTGGAAAAGGGCAGAGGTTTTTATATTAAAAAAGGAGAAAACAAAATAGTTCCACTGAAAATTACCGGTTACGACCACCTTGTCGTTTAAAATCTAACCAATGTTGAAAAAATGTGGATAAATATGTGGATAACAAGTTGAGTAGCTTATTTTATGCAATATACACCTTGATTATTGCGTAATTTTCTATTATGCTGAAGTATTCGGCATAGCTAACACAAATATATTTTTATCAATAAATTACAGATGGGTGATTGATTAATTATTATGTTTGACATGCTATATATTGTGGTATAATATATAATTAATCTATATGAAGTGTCCATACTGTTCATGTGAAGAGGATAAGGTTTTGGACTCGAGGCCGGTTCAGGATGGGAATGCGATCCGTCGCAGAAGGGAGTGCTTAAAGTGCGGCAGGCGGTTTACAACTTATGAGTATGTAGAGCGAATGCCTTTAATGGTGATTAAACGTGATGGCAGGCATGAGCCATATGACCGGCAGAAGGTGGTGAACGGTATTGTGCTTGCCTGTCGGAAGCGGCCGGTGGGCAGAAATGAGATTGAGCGGGTTGTGGACGCACTGGAGCGCCGGTTGGAAGAGGAAGGCAGGGTCGAAGTGAGTTCCGCTGAGATTGGCGAACTGGTGCTTGAGCAGTTGATTGAGATTGACCCGGTAGCCTATGTCCGGTTTGCGTCAGTCTACCGGCAGTTTACCAGTCCAGAACAGTTTGTTGAGGAGCTGAGAAAAATAAAGAAGGAGGCAAGAGGTGTCAGAGGAGAATAATCACCAGGAACCCAAGTTGCAGCAGGCGCGGCTGCCGGCAGCAGGGGGAAATCCGTCTGACGAGGGGCGGCCCAATAAATGGCATTTTCGTAAAGTGCAGAAGCGCTCCGGCGAGCTGGTGGATTTTGACATTGACAAACTTGCCGGTTCGATCTTCAATGCTGCCCGTTCGGTCGGGGGCGAGGACTACAATCGCGCCCGCTGGTTGGCAGAACGGGTGGTAGAGTACCTTTACGCCCAGCGTGGTCCGCACATTCCGACGGTTGAGGAGATCGGCGATGCGGTAGAGAAGGTGCTGGTCGAATACGGTCATGCCCAGACTGCCAAAGCGTATATTCTGAAACGGGAAGAGCGGGCGCGGGCAAGGCGGCTGGAGGCGGTGCGGGTTAAGCCCATGTTGTTCGGCAAGCGCGATACAACCGAGTTTGCCCTGTTTGTCCGCTCTTCCGATGATACGATCCGGAAGTGGGACCGTTCGCGGATCAGCCGGGCACTGGTGCGTGAGGCCGGGCTGGAACCGGAAATTGCCGAGGAGATCGCCCGGGAGGTTGAGGAGATGATTGTAGATGCCAATGTCCGGAGGGTAACTTCGAGTCTGGTGCGGGAACTGGTTAATGCCAAGCTGGTGGAGCGGGGACTGGAAGAGGCGCGACGGCGCCATGCCCGGCTTGGGGTACCGATTGCTGATGTGGAGAATCTGATTCTCTACAAGAACCGGGAGAACGCAAATACCCCGCACAATCCCGAGGCGACGAATATGACCCTTGCTGAGTGGACATTGAAACAGTTTGCCCTGAGTTCGGTATTTGATGCTGATATCGCCGATGCTCACACCCGTGGTGATATCCATCTGCATGACCTAGGTTTTATCAATCGACCTTATTGCTCCGGGCAGTCACTGGAGTATGTGAAGAAGTTCGGGCTCAATCTGCCGAATGCGTTATCAATGGCAAAGCCGGCGCGCCATCCGGAGACGCTTCTGGCGCACATGGTCAAATTTTCGGCAGCACTGCAGGGGCATTTTGCCGGGGCGATCGGCTGGGATGCGGTTAACATCTTTTTCGCACCATTTCTGGTCGGGATGAGTGACAAGGAGATTCACCAGCTGGCGCAGATGCTGGTTTTTGAGTATTCCCAGCAGAATGTTGCCCGGGGTGGTCAGGCGATCTTTTCCGACATTAATCTTTACTGGGAGATGCCGGCACATTTTGCCGAGGTGCCGGCAATCGGCCCTGGTGGTGAGTATACCGGCAAGAAATATGGTGAGTATCTGAACGAGGCACAGCGGTTTGTCTGGGCGATATTTGATGTTTACCGGGACGGTGACGGTTCCGGTCGGCCGTTTTTCTTCCCCAAACCGCTCGTCCATATCACCGAGAACTTCTTTAGGACCCCTCATTATCAGGATTTTCTCAATCATATCGCCGATGTCGCTGCCGAGAAGGGTAATACCTATTTTGTCTTTGACCGGGGCAAGACCGCCAAGATCAGTGAGTGCTGCCGGCTCAGTTTCAAGCTGGATGAGCATGATATGAATGATGCCAGAACCCCATGGAAGATGCGCTACTGTGCACTGCAGAATGTGACGATCAATCTGCCCCGGGTGGCTTTTCTTGCCAATCATGATGATGAGGTGCTGTTTTCACTTCTGCGGGAGCGGATGGAGATGGTTGCCCGGGCGCACGAAGAGAAGCGGACTTTCATTGAAAAGCTTCTGGCACTGAAGTCAGAGGGACCGCTTGCGCTGCTGACCATGGATGCGGATGGCGAACCCTATCTGCGGATGCACCGGGTGACCTATCTTGTCGGCGTTTTGGGTTTGAATGAGATGGTGCAGTATCACTTGGGCAAGGAGCTCCATGAAAGCGAGGAGGCGTTCAGGTTCGGTTTGAAAGTGATGGCGTTTCTCAATCTGGAGTGCCGGCGTCTGGCAGCGGAACACAAAATGCGACTGGTTATCGAGCAGACTCCGGCTGAGTCAACGGCGTTCCGGCTGGCAAAGCTGGATCTGGAGCTCTATCCGGAGCAGGCACAGCAGGTGGTCAAGGGCGATCTGCAGTCCGGAGCGGTTTATTATACGAACTCCACCTATCTGAATATCGGAGCGGCGATCGATCCGATTGAGCGGGTTTACCTTGAGGGCAAGTTTCACGATATGATTGAGGCGGGCGCGCTGACTCATGTCTGGCTGGCAGATTCCCGGCCGCCAAAGGAGGCGATTGCCAATTTTGTGCTTAAGACCTATCACCGGACCCGGAATGCCCAGATTGCCTTTTCACCTGAGTTCACGACCTGTGCACGGTGTCACCGGACGAGCCGGGGTCTCAATGCCACCTGTCCCTACTGCCATTCAGCCGAAGTAGACTACATCACGCGGGTGACCGGGTACTTTTCCCGGGTTTCCGGCTGGAACGCCGGGAAGAAGCAGGAGCTCAAGGACCGGTTCAAGAGTGACCTGATAAATATCAATCCGGTCCGGGTGCCGATTCTGCGGTTTCAGGAATTGTGAATGGTGCGGGTCAAGGTTCGGGTGAAGCCCGGTTCCACCAAGAACCAGGTTGTGCGTAATCCGGATGGAAGTCTGATAGTTGCGGTCCGGGAACCACCGGTTGAAGGCAGGGCGAATCGGGCAGCCGCAGAACTGCTCGCCACCTTTTTCCGGGTACCAAAGTCCGCGGTCCGGCTGGTGGCGGGCACCCACTCGCGTCAGAAAGTTTATGAGATCGGTGTTTAACCGGATTCAGTAAGAAGCTTGAATTCGGTTGGTGCCAACTGGTAATCGGTTTTGACATCAATTGCCAGTTCGTAGCGCCGGGCAAACTCAGATAGTCGTTCGAACCATTCGGTGGTGAGGAATTCGGTCATCATGGGAGAAGCGAGAATACGGACCTTTCGACCCCGGAGTTTTGGGAGCCGGGTGAGGATGAGGCGTTCAATCCGCATTGCCACTTCGGACCGAGAACGCACCCGGCCTGATCCCTGACAGACCGGACAGGTTTCAAAGAGCAGATACATCATTCCGGGCCGGGTTCGTTCCCGGGTCATCTCCAGTAATCCGAACCGGCTCATTTTGGAAAAATCCGATTTTGCCCGGTCATGTGCCAGATGATTCTTCAGTTCCTGTACTACCCGTTCGGTGTTTTTCGGATCCTGCATGTCGATGAAATCAATGATGATCAATCCGGCAAGATCGCGCAGCCGGATCTGGCGGGCGATTTCCGCGGCCGCTTCCAGATTGGTCTCAAAGATCAGTTTTTCCGGGTCCTCCTCCTGGGCGGACCGGCCGGTATTGACATCAATAGCGACCATCGCCTCAGTCTGGTCGATAGTAATGAAACCACCCCCCTTGAGCCAGATGCGTTTGTGAAACAGCCGTTCCAGTTCCGCTTCAACACCGGTGAATTCCAGAAGCGGGACTTCACCCTGATAATGTTCAATCCGGCGCCGGAAACGGGGTGCTACCCGGCTGACATAGCTGAGCAGCTGCTGATAGACCGGTTCGTAGTCCACCAGCACCTTTTCCACCTGCTCACTCAGGAGATCACGAACGACCTTGAGGGCGATTGAGGGTTCTTCATAAAGCAGCGCCGGTGCACTGTGCTGTTCTGCCTTCTGTCTGATTTCCTCCCAGGTTCGTTCCAGCTCCTGGTATTCCCGCCTCAGGTCATCAACTGAAGCTTCCTGTGCTACGGTGCGGATGATCAGACCGGCCTGCGGGTTCTTGAACTGGCGGACCGCATCGCGCAACCGGCTCCGTTCACGGCGGTCGGCAATCCGGCGGGAGATGCCGATTCGCTGAGCGTTGGGAAAGTAAACGAGGTAACGACCGGGGACCGAGACCAGTGATGTCAGTCGGGCACCCTTCTCCGCAAACGGGTCCTTGACGACCTGAACCAGGATTTCCTCACCTTCGCGCAGAGTGATCGTGCGGGCGGGCAGTTTTTCCGGTACCCGGCTCCGGCTCGTGCCGGTGTCCGCCTCTTCAATTTCATCACCTTCCAGGATATCAAACTCCGGAATTTCGGTCAGGGGCAGAAAACCGTTTTTGCGCAGACCAATGTTGACAAAGGCACCACGCAGGCCCTTGACCACATTTTCTACCCTTCCCTTGTAAATCCGGCCGACGAGATTCTGCTGTTCTGCCCGTTCAATGTAGAACTCAACCAGCCGGTCCTGTTCAAAGACCGCAACTCTGGTTTCCCATTCATTGGCACTGATGACAATTTTCGTTCTTACTTTCATTCTTCCTCCCCGATCAAGTGATGTTTTCGCCCAGCGGAGTCCGCAGTGAGCCGTCGGAGAAAATGAGACAGTCCAGGCGTTTTACCTTCAGAGCTCTTGCCTCCGATTCGGTGATGCCCAGGAGAGCTGCCACCACCGGGAACAGTTTAACGCCCGGTGCGATGGTCAGGTCAAGCAGCAGGGTGCGATCGGACCGTACCTGAAGGCGGCGGACTCCGGCGGGAAGTGGCTGATTTTCAGGCAGGGTGAGTGCCGGCGGAATCCGGATTTCATATCGACCGAGATTGATCAGTTCGCCGAGGGATGGCGCACTCCGGGGAACCGCCTGGGCGGCAACGATCCGGATGCCACGGGGCAAAAATGGCCCGAGGTCGCGGGCGATGTTGCCCGAATACTGAAAGTCAAGAAACAGATCGACATATTCGCCATCCGAAAGCACGCCGACCGGCAGGGGTGGTCCGAAGGAAAGCATCGGTTTTGGGGCAAAGCCGCGGGTGTATAGAACCGGAAGTTCGCTCCGGCGCAGTGAACGGTAGAAGGCGCGGACACGATCAAGATGAGCGGCAAAACGAAACGGTTCATCAACCACATATTTCAACCGTAGCCGCTTTTTCAGCTGTTCTATCGTTCCGGCATTGAGGTGGCCGAAACCGGATGTATTGGCTGTGCTCGATGGCGGATGCGGGCGTTCTGGTGCTGGACTATTGCAGGCACCACAGCCGGTGCAGCCTCCGGTCAGGCAGTCCGGGGTTTCAATCCCAGCCTTTGCCCGTTCAAACTCCTGAAGAAGAAACTGCCGGCTGACTCCGACATTAATGAATTCCCAGGGGAGTTGTGCTGCCGGGTGCTGTTCCTTAAGGTAGGGACTCGGGTCGACAGCGCAGGCGGCAAGTGCCTCCTGCCAGCGGGTGAAATTGAAGAACTCGGTCCATTCCTGATAGATGCCTCCGGCCTCATATACCCGTTCAATCACCTGACCCAGTTTTTCATCTCCCCGGGCAAGCAGCGCCTGAACCCAGGAACATTCCGGATTCTCCCATTTGGGCTTGATATTGCGCCTTGAGAGCATGTCCTTGAGCAGAGCGATCTTTTCCCGGGTTTCGGTAATGTCGGCGAATCCTGCCCACTGCAACGGGGTGTGGGGTTTGGGGATGAACGGGGTGAGGTTGAAACGCACAGTCCGGCTCCGGCACAGCCGGGCGACTTCGAGGACGAACCGGGCAATCTCCCGGACATCCTCTTCGGTTTCCCCCGGCAGTCCGATCATGAAATAGAGTTTGATTCCGCCCCAGCCGGCATCCAGAGCATTGCGGATTGACTCCAGAATTTTTATTTCGGAAATATTCTTGTTGATAAATGAGCGGAGCCGGGAAGAGGCGGTTTCCGGTGCAAAGGTCAAGCCTGCCTTCTTTACCTCCTGCAGATTGATCGCCAGCTCCGGAGTGAAGTCCTCACCACGCGTTGATGGCAGGGAGATGGAAACCCGTCGTCTGAACAGACGCTGATTCAGCCGCTGAACCAGCTCCAGCAGATAGGGATAATCCAGAGCCGAGAGGGCAAGGAGGGAAACTTCCTCCCACCCGGAGGCACGGATTCCCCGTTCCGCCAGCCGGACGATCTGGTCCACATCACGGAATCGGACGGGGCGGTTGATCATGCCTGCCTGGCAGAACCGACAACCCCGGCCACAGCCGCGGGCGATCTCGACGGTGAGACGGTCGTGGGTGATTTCACAGATCGGGACAATGGGCGGGAAAGGAAAGTCTTCCTCCCGGAGCTGAGATACAATACGGCGTTCCACCCGCTGGTTCCGGATGTCGGTATAGCCGGGGACAAACAGACCCCGGAGCCGGGCAAGGCGGGATAGAAGTTCGTCCCGGTTTTTGCGGTTCCAGTCGGCATACACCGCGCTGATTTCCCGTACCACATCCTCGCCGTCACCGATGACAAACACATCAACAAAATCCACCAGGGGCAGCGGATTGACAGTGCAGGGTCCACCGGCAATAATGAGCGGATCGGAATCGCCACGTTCAGAACGGTGCCGCGGGACACGGGCGAGATCAAGGAGATAGAGCAGGTTGGTGTAGGAAAGTTCGCTCTGGAGCGAAACGCCGATGATGTCAAACTCATTCAGGGGCTGTCCTGATTCCAGGGCATAAAGCGGCAGTTGTTTTGCCCGGAGCAGATCGCCAAAGTCGGGCCAGGGAACATAAGAGCGCTGACAGCTGACTCCATCCAGGCGGTTGAGAATGGAATACAGTATTCTGAGGCCGTAGTTGGACATACCAATTTCATAAACCTCGGGCATTACCAGCACCCAGCGGACCTGCTCACTGCCCGAGCCGGTATAATAGGCGTTGTATTCGCCGCCGGTGTAGCGGACTGGTTTGGTGACGAGGGGTAGAACCTCGTTTAGCTGCTCATTCATCGCTGAAACAGTATATTAGGCTGGTGAAGTTAAAAGTCAACAACCGTAAGAAATGCAAGCTTGCCAAATTGACTTGTGGGGAAATTTTCATTAAAATAGACCATTATGCTGAGCACATTACGGAAGAGAGTAAAGGTGATTATGATTATTGTGGCGGTAACATTTATCGCCGGTTTTTTGATGAGCGAAGTCTGGAATCTGATCCGCCGGGGCGATCGGAAATCCCGGCACAGCGTTCCGCCCGGAGTGGTCGGACAGGTGGGGGATTATAAGGTGAGCCTTGAGGAATACCGGCAGGTGCGGCAGTATATTGCTGGTAAGTATCACAAAGATAGTATGTTTCGCGATCTGACCAATGAGGATGAAACCCGGATTGAGCATCTGGCCTGGAACCATCTGGAGACCGAACTTACCTGGGCGAAAATTTTCAAACAGACCAAACTGGACATCACTGAGGGCGAACTGGAATGGATTATCAGTAATTTCCCCCCTCAGGGGCTTTTGAATCATCCGGACCTGATGACCGATGGTAAGTTTGATACGAACAAGTACCGGCAGGCGCTTGCCAATCCGAACAACCGTCCCTTCTTTGCCCAGTATGCCCGGGAAATTTACGAGCAACTCCGGCCCCAGAAGCTTCAGCTTTATGTCGCCGGTGCGATCCTCGTGCCCAGAAATGAGGTGGAGCAGACGATAAATCTTGCGAATACTGTGGCAACTGTGACCGCATTGTATATCGGACCGACAGCGCTCAGCGATTCGGAGCGGAGCTATGAACCCTCCGAAGCTGAACTGCGGGCGTATTACAACAAACACCGCCGCGATTTTCAGCCCAAGGAGGAAATCCGGGAGCTGAAGTTTGCCTTCTTCCCCTTCACCATTACTCCTGAGGATACGCAGGCGGCGCGGGCAAGGATTGATGAGGCGTATCGCCGGTTGCTGGCGGCAGATACCGGCGGTCTGCGGGACAGCTTCGAAATGGCGGGGCTGATGTTTGGCGATTATGAACCGGATACAGTATCGGTTGCCTTTACCAAGGAACAGTTTGCACCACCAGTGGAGTCGATTGTCCGCCGGCTCAAGCCGGGCAGTTTCACCAGGCCGCTGGCAACCGGCAATGGCTGGCAGATCATTCTGCTGGACAGCGCTCGGAACGATACCTTCTGGGTCCGGCGCATCCGGACCCGGGTAAAGCCGGATGAGGCGCGGGAGCTGGCGGTCCAGGATAAAATCCGGGAGTTTATGGAACAGACGGCTGCAGGTGAATTTGATTCGGTGGCACTGCGGATGAATCTGATGGTGGGACAGACCCCGGCACGGGTTGTTGGCAGGAAACGGCTCAACTGGAGTGTTCAGATTTACAATCCGGGTGAGCTGGTGGCGTGGGCAGCAGATGCAAAAGTTGGCGAGATCATGCCGATACCGATGCGCGGTCCTTATGGCTATTATGTATTCCGGCTGGAGCGGATTGTGCCGACACAGCCGGTGCCATTTGAGCAGGTGAAGGAGGCGGTGAAATGGCGGCTGCGTCAGGAGCGGGAAAAGAAGCTGTGCGGTGAAATGGCACAGGCAGCGCGTCAGGCACTGAAGCAGGGGAAGAGTTTGGAGGATTATGCAGCTCAGAATCCGCGGGTGGAACTGATTCATGAAGTAGTCAATGGCACTACCGATATCATGGCACGGGGACGACGGGGTGCGGAATTTGTCGGTGCGGCGCTGGCGCTGGAGCCGGGTGAGACCGCAGGGCCGATCATGACCAACTGGGGCTATTACATTATCCGGTGTGACAGTAAACAGGCAAATGAACGGCCGGTGCTGAACCGGGAAAACTATGTCCAGTCACGGCAGCAGACGCTGTTTCAGGAGCTGTGGGACAAGATTACCGAACAGCCGGAGACGAAGGACTGGCGGCTGGTCAGAAGTTATTGACGGAGCCCGGTCTGATGGTTATATTTAATAGGGCGGTAGCAACTGGACCGGCCCCATCGTCTAGCGGTTTAGGACATCACTCTTTCAAGGTGAAGGCACCGGTTCGACTCCGGTTGGGGCCAGATGCGGGAGTAGCTCAGCTGGTAGAGCATCACCTTGCCAAGGTGGGGGTCGCGGGTTCAAATCCCGTCTCCCGCTTTTTTCATCATAATCTGGCGGCATAGCCAAGCAGCAAGGCAGCGGTCTGCAAAACCGCAATTCCGGGGTGCAAATCCCCGTGCCGCCTCTTGAAAACTGGGGCGCCGGGGTGGCGGAATGGGCAGACGCAAGGGACTTAAAATCCCTTGACCCGTCAGGGTCGTGCCGGTTCGACTCCGGCCTCCGGCACTGCATGTCAAGTTCGGGCCGTTAGCTCAGTTGGCAGAGCACCTGGTTTTTAACCCGGTGGCCGCAGGTTCGAGTCCTGCACGGCCCAGTCCTTATTTTAGGGCGTGCGATCAGCCGGCGAAAACAAACGGAGTCTGCAGTTCAGGCCGGCGGTATTCCGGGAAGAGGATCGGTGCGCAGCGGTCCCGAGGAATGCCGGCAGTTTTGAGTTCAGCCTGAAATTTCTGAAGATGATGAAATCCCGCGGTCTGGTCAAAGCTGACAGTTTTTGATTTTTCCGCTGCCGACCTGCCTGCCCGCCGGCCGAATACGAGGATGTCCAGCAGGGAGTTACCCATCAGCCGGTTCCGGCCGTGGATGCCGCCGGCAACCTCCCCAGCCGCATAAAGATTTTTAACCCCGGTTTCCCCCTGATCGTTGATCAGAATTCCACCGTTCTGGTAATGCTGGGTCGGATAGGTCAGAATCGGCTCTTTGTCCATGTAGATGCCGAACCGGGCGAACTGGTGATACATCGCGGGCAGGTTCTTCTTGACCGCACCTTCGCCCTTGAGGATTTCAATCAGCGGGGTGTCCAGCCAGACACCGACCCGGCCGGTCGGGGTGACAACGCCGTTGCCCCGTTCGGTGCATTCGCGGATGATCGCCGAGGCGGTGATGTCCCGGCTTTCCAGCTCGTAAATGAACCGGTTGCCCTGGACATTCACCAGATGGGCACCAAGCCCGCGCACCTTTTCGGTGATCAACTGGCCGACAATCTGCTCGGGATAGGCGACACCGGTCGGGTGATACTGGATGGTGTCAATGAACACCAGCCGGGCACCAGCCCGATAGGCGAGGACCAGGCCGTCGGCGGTAGCGCCGTAATGGTTGGTGCAGGGGAAGCCCTGAATGTGGAGCCGGCCACAGCCGCCGGTGGCAAGGATGACCGTCTTTGCCCGGACAGTAAACAGCTCGTTGGTATCCAGATTGACAAACGCCGCACCGCAGCAGGCGCCCTGGTCGTCGGTTAAGAGTTCCAGTGCCGCACAGAACTCCAGCGCCTCAATCCGGCGGTTGCGGAATTCGTCCCGGAGCGTGCGCATGATCTCGGCGCCGGTGTAGTCCCGGCAGGCATGCATCCGCTTTCTCGAGGTGCCGCCGCCGTGGATGGTGATCATCGTGCCATCGGGTTTTTTGTCAAACATCACCCCCAGCTCCTCAAGCCAGGCGATGATGCCTGGCGCATCGGTGACGAGCGCCCGTGCCAGTTCCGGGATGTTCTTGAAATGGCCACCACCCAGGACATCCAGATAATGGCGTTCCGGGGAGTCGTTTTCCTTGTCCGCGGCCTGAATTCCACCCTGCGCCATCATCGTGTTGGCATCGCCGAGCCGGAGTTTGGTGACAAGCAGTACCCGGGCACCGTTTTCCTGAGCAGTCAGGGCAGCGGCAACACCCGCACCACCGCCACCGATCACCAGCACATCAACGGTAAACTTCGGGCGGGCGGGATCAAACCGTTTCGGGTCAACGAGCGGCCAGGCTTCCAGCACATCCGCGAGTTCATGCGGGGTCCGGTCACCTTTGTTCGGACCGACCTGCAGTTGCCGCATGCTGGTCTCAATGTAGTCAGGATGGAAGGATTTGAGCAGTGCCTTTTTCGCCTCAGCATCGAGCAGAGGGATTTTGCCCTGCCGGATGCGCTCCTGCCGGGTTGCTTCCAGCTTCCGGATTGATTCCTGCATCGACGGTGGATACATTCAAGCCTCCTATTCCGGTTCGATATCCCGCTCCTGGTAATAAAGGCGGGAAAGTTCCGCTTCGCTCATCCGGGTGAGCCGGTCCAGTCCGGGCTCAAATTTGCCCGAGTTTATTTCCTCAAGCCGGCGGACGAGATGGCTGGCCCGAGGTGCGATCTTGGCACCGTAGAGTCGGCGTGCCAGGAGAGCGACATTGTAATGGACGATCTCTGCCGGACAGCGGCTGGCACACAGTCCGCACATGATGCAGTCAAAAGACATGTCGGCAACGCGGGCGATGTCACCGCGGATTGCCGCCTGGATATAACCCATGACATCGATATCCTGCGGGCAGATCTTGGTGCAGGAGTTGCAGGCGATGCAGCGCATCAGCTCGGGATAATGACGGACCAGCACCTGAGTATCGGGCTGGAGCTGGCTGATATCATACTCCTTTTTATTGGCGGGGTAGAAGGGAATCTGAGTGAGATACATTCCGTCTTCAACCACCGTCTGACAGGCAAGTCCAACCTTGAGTTTGTAGGAGTCGCGGGTCCGGTAGACGGTGCCGCAGGCGCCGCAGAATCCGCCCCGGCAGCCGCAGCCGCGGATGAACCGGTAGCCCGCATACTCCATTGCCTTCATGATCGTCAGCTCCTTCGGCACCTGATAGGCTTCGCCCATCACATAGATGGTAACAAATTCGCCTGCGGGCTGAGCCTCAACCGGTTTCTTTTTTCCCGTTCTGGATGTCCGTTTTGCCATTTTTCAGCCCTCCTTTTTGTAGCGGCGCACGCCCTCCTGATACAGGTCAGCTCCATAACAGTCGTTGACTACAATCACCGGCAGATTTTCCACTACCAGCTCCTGCAGGGCTTCCGGTCCCAGCTCCTCATAGGCGATGACCCGGGCTGAACGCACCCGCTGTGCCAGCAGTGCTGCGGCGCCACCGACCGCAGCAAAGTAGACTCCGCAGTATTTTTTCAGGGCTTCGATCACCGCCGGCGAGCGGTTGCCCTTGCCGATCATACCCTTGAGTCCGGCGGCAAGGAGAGCAGGCGTATATGCATCCATCCGGTAGGAGGTGGTCGGTCCGCAGGAGCCGATCGGCCGGCCCGGTTTTGCCGGGCTGGGTCCGACATAGTAAATAACCGCCCCGCGGAGGTCAAAGGGCAGAGTTTCGTTATTCTGGAGCGCAGCCACCAGCCGCTGGTGGGCGAGGTCGCGGGCAGTGTAGATCGTGCCGGTAATGGTCACCGCATCACCGGCATGCAGACTTTTTACTGCCTCTTCGGTAAGCGGAGTGATAATGTTTTTGATCTGACTCATGATTCAAATTACCGCACTTCTGTGCCGGGCGGCATGGCAGTTGATGTTGACCGCGCAGGGCAGGGTGGCGATGTGACAAGGAAAGGCTTCGATGAATACCGCCAGCGCGGTTACCCTGCCGCCCAGACCCTGGGGACCGATGCCCAGTTTATTGATCTCCTCCAGCAGTTCCTGCTCGAGCTGGGCATAGAACGGGTCCGGGTGGAGGGAGCCGATTTCCCGCAGCAGCGCCCGTTTTGCCAGCAGGGCGCATTTTTCAAATGTGCCGCCAAGACCGACACCGACAATCACCGGCGGGCAGGGGTTTGCCTGCGAGCGCCACACCCGGTCAACAACAAATTTCTTGATACCCGCCACACCATCCGCAGCTGAGAGCATTTTTATCTCACTCATGTTCTCACTGCCGCCCCCCTTGGGCTGGACGGTGATCTTCAGACGGTCACCCGGGACAATTTCCGTGTAGATGATTGCCGGGGTGTTATCACCGGTATTCTTGCGTCGGAGCGGGTCGGCAACAATTGACTTGCGCAGATAACCATCAGTATAACCCTTGGCGACCCCGGCCTGAATCGCATCGTAAAGCTCGCCACCTTCAATTTTTACCTGCGAACCCACCTCCAGCCAGACAACCGCCCAGCCGGTGTCCTGGCAGATGGGCATCATTTCCTCCCGGGCGATCTGCTGATTTTCCAGCAGCTGGTTTAAGATCTCCCGGCCGGTCGGGCTCTCTTCAATCTCCCGTCCCTTTTCCAGCGCGCGGACCACATCCTCACCAAGGATGCAGTTTGCCTCAATGCAGAGCCGGGCAACCGTGTCGCGAATCTGATCAAACGGGATGGTGCGCATCAGAGTGCCGGCTCCAGAATCCAGGTTTCAGTCTCCTGAGGCAGATTTTCGGGGGTAATCTCAATCTCGGATCTGCCGAGCCGCCGGACCTGCGGGGCAAGCCGGGCAAACTCTTCAACCCCGGCGATCTGGAAGCCGAGTTTGTGGGTCTTGAAATGCATCGGAATCACCAGTCTGGGCTTCACCCGCTCCACCAGCTTGACTGCCGATTTGGCGTCAATGGTAAACAGTCCGCCCACTGGCACGAGCAGGATGTCAACCCTGCCCAGCGCCCTGACTGTTGCTTCATCCGGCAGATGCCCGAGATCACCACAGTGGACAATCCGCAGGTTGTCAATCTCTATGATAAAGATGGTATTTTTCCCGCGCTCCGCTCCGCCGGACGGATCGTGAAAGGTTTCAATGCCGGTAATTTTCACCGATTTGACTGTGAAGGGTCCAGTTCCCTTCAGCGCCGGCGGTCTGCCGGGCAGGAGTTCAGCGCCATTGTGATCCGCGTGATCGTGGCTGACCGTGGCGGCGTCAGCACGCTCGGTAATCCGGTCATAACTGACCGCACCATCATATGCGCCCGGTACATAAGGGTCGGTGATGAGCTTGGTGCCGTCAGCGGCGGTCAGGGCGAACGCCGCATGACCGAGCCATTTGATTTTCATTTCAGTTTGACAGCGGAATCACCGAGACCCGCTGCTTGTTCCGGTTCACCCATTCAAACCGGACAAACCCGTCGGTCAGGGCGTAGAGGCTGTCATCGCCGCCCCGGGCGACATTTCTCCCCGGCAGAAACTTCGTTCCGCGCTGGCGGACGATGATTGCGCCGGTGCGCACCCGTTCACTGGCAAACGCCTTGATACCCAGCCGCTGACCCGGGCTGTTCCGGCCGTTCTTGGCTGTTCCGCCGCCTTTTTTATGTGCCATATGAACTCCTTTTGCTGCTGTTCGGTCTGCACAAATGTTTTAAGACTGAATTATATGATAAACTGGTTAAAAGTCAATAACACAGTTTCAGAATTTGGTGATGGTGATGCCTTTACCGTCATGGGAACTGCCCCCTCTCCTGCCGGCATCGGGGATTAATTTTTTTCCCCAAGCTCATGAAAACCTGCGGGTTACTGATCTGGCAGATCAAACCGGGTGTGAAATTCTGCCCGGGTTCGGACTCTAATCATAGGGGAAGTAGTTTATTGACAAAATGCGGGAAAGTGTTATAATGATTCTGCCCGCCGTGATGTTCACCTTTTGGGGTTGAGATGTTACGCCGGGTAAAATTAAACAAGGAGTAGCAATGGCTGAAAAAATAGTAATGCTGAGTGTGGGGCTGATGCTGAGTATCGCCCTGGCAGTAACAACGGAGCGCAATGCTTCCAGTGCTGCCCGTCCGGATGATGTTCCGGCATTTTACAATTCAAGGTCTTCGGAATCGGCAGTGCCGACCCGAATGGTAAATGAGCCGGATGTCCCGCCCGGGAGGGTTGAGACTCCGGCAGCACCGGCGCAGGGTGAACCACCGCAGGTTTTGGAAATGAGTGATCAGGGTAATCCGGCAGAGCCGAGACCGCTCTGGGGTCAGGACATTAGGGTTTACAGCGGTGGTCTGCGGTCGCCGTCTTCGCCTGGCAGTGAGCGGATGATCGCCTATGACCAGACTTCAACCGGCACCCTTTTTGCGGCGTTTGTGGTGCCAAACGGCGACACGATGCGTATCTACCGTTCCACTGATAACGGCAGCACCTGGAGCAACTGGAACGGGGTTATCCACTCGGGCAATGTGCTGTCATCACCGGAACTGGTGGTAGCAGAGGGTGATTCCAGCTTTGTCTTTCTGTTTCTGCGCACCTCCGCCAATAATGGCGATATCTACTGCGCCCGCTTCGGGCTGACATCCGGAGCAGCGATCTTTGCGGTCAAGGCGGATGCCGATACGGTGGTCAATCTTGCCGCCTGCCGGGACAACAGCAACCCCTATTATCTTTATGTCACCTATGAGTATCGCAACGGTCAATACAATGTCGGGCTTTTCCGTTCCACTGATTACGGCAAGAACTGGACCACGCCGGGACTGTTTGTGGTTGACACCCGGGTCCCGCCCAAGCCGGATGTGGCGGTCGGCTACAACAACCGGGTTCATGTCTCATATCTCGACAAGCGGTTGAGTTCGGTGGACTCGGCCTCGTTCCGGATCAAGCGCAGCACCGACCGGGGCACGAGCTGGGAGCAGTCAAGGCAGGTGGGGGCACCGACGGTGCGGGTGTTTGATGGTGTGCTCGGTGCCCGGAGCAGCAGTCAGACGCTCTGGCTTGTTCATGTCCGGGATATGGACCCGTTTAACGGCAAGGGGCTGGGTGTCTTCTATTACTACACGGCAGGTAATGATACCGTGTTCAGTTATGGTGGCGATGCCGGGATCGGCCATCTGGATACGGACAATGATGAGCAGATGCCAAGTATCGCCACGCTGCATAACGGTGGACCGCCCACAGTCGCCTATGCGATTGTGCCTTCGGAGTCGCTGATGTTCACCTGGTGTTCGGGTGATACCAACTGGACGATGCCGATCAAGGTGAATGACTACCGGCACACCGGTAACTTTGCGCCGGCAGCAGGCTGGAAGACTACAGGCGGCAACAACTACTCCGCCGTCCTCTATGCCGGGGTCGGACCTCTGGACCTGTGGTTTGACTCCTGGGACAATACCACCGGTATTGCTGAGGGGAGAACCGGTCTGAGCCGGAGTTTAGTGCGGGTGAATCCGAATCCGGCGCAGGGGTCCGTACACCTCAGCTGGGCAAAGCCGGCTTCCGGGAGTGCCGAACTGGTAATCCGGGACATTACGGGCAGAGAGGTGAGCCGGCTTCGGGGTGCAACGGGTGCGGTCTGGAACTGCGCGCAGGTGCCTGCTGGTGTTTACCTCTTCCGGTTTGCAGCAGAAGGCAGCAGTGAGACCGGCACGATTGTCGTCACGCACTAAAAGCCGAGTGACAACTCAGGGCAGGGTTTTTACCCTGCCCTCTTTTTTAAAGCGGGGCTTGAAACGGGCTGGAAATCTGTAATATAAATAAAAGCTATGGGCGGTAAACGCCGAACCAGTTTCAAGAGCATTGCTGAAAGCCTGCCGGCAGTGCTGAGGGAAATCGGCTTGGCGGAAAAGGTGGCAGCATTTCAGGCGGTGGTGCAGTGGTCCGAGATTGTCGGACCGGCAATTGCCCGGCACACCCGGGCGCTGGGAATTGAGGGGCAGACGCTGCTGGTCGCGGTAGATTCACCTGCCTGGATGACCCAGCTGTTTTATCTCAAGAACGAAATTCTGAAGAAGGTGGCAGAACACATCGGCGCCGGACTGGTAACCGAAATCCGGCTGGTGCTGAAGCGGTAGTTCTGCCACTTGATTTTTACCCGCCAGTTTGATAAGATACAGTAATGGCAGAAACCTATAATGCAGCACAGATTCATGTTCTGAAAGGGCTGGAGGCGGTCCGGCACCGGCCGGCAATGTATATTGGCGATGTCGGAACCCGGGGTCTGCACCATCTGATCTTCGAGGTGGTGGACAATGCGATCGATGAGGCGCTTGCCGGCTACTGCGACCTGATTACCGTCACCCTGCACAGCGAAACTGAGGTTTCGGTTGAGGACAACGGCCGGGGGATTCCGGTGGACATCCATCCGATTGAGAAGAAGCCGGCGCTGGAGGTGGTGCTGACCGTGCTCCATTCCGGGGCAAAGTTTGAGCACAAGGTCTATCAGATTTCGGGCGGGCTGCACGGCGTCGGGGTTTCGGTCGTCAACGCCCTCTCCGAGTATCTGATCGCCGAGGTCTACCGCGAGGGCAAGGTTTACTGGATGGAGTTTGAACGGGGTAATGTCAAGAGTGAACTGAAGGTTACCGGCAAGACAAAAAAGCGGGGCACAAAAATCACCTTCAAGCCTGATGCCAGAATTTTCAAGAAGGTGGAGTTCAGCTATGACATTCTGGCGACCCGGCTCCGGGAGCTCGCCTATCTGAACAAGAATCTGACGATTAAACTGGTGGATGAGCCTTCAGGCAAGGAGGAGACATTCCACTTTCCCGGCGGGCTGGCGGACTTTGTTGCCTATCTGGATCAGGGGCGGAACCGGCTCCACAAGCCGATCGTGATTGAGGAACAGCGGAACGGGATGGAGGTTGAGGTTGCGTTTGAGTATAACGACGGCTATGTGGAGAGCATCTTCTCCTTTGCCAATACGATCAACACCCATGAGGGCGGAACCCACCTTTCCGGGTTCAAGGCGGCGCTCACCCGCTGCATCAATGACTATGCGCGCAAGAGCGGCGCGCTCAAGGAGGGAATTGAGCTTGCCGGTGAGGATACGCGGGAGGGGCTGACTGCGGTCGTTTCGGTAAAAATTCCCGACCCGCAGTTTGAGGGGCAGACCAAGACCAAGCTGGGCAACAGTGAAGCCAAGAGTGTCGTGGAGACGGTGGTCAATGACCGGCTGTCCGCCTATTTTGAGGAGAATCCGCGGGTGGCAAACCGGATTGTTGAGAAGGTGATTGCGGCGGCGAAGGCACGGCTGGCAGCCCGCAAGGCACGGGAGCTCGCCCGGCGCCGGTCGCTCCTGGAGTCGGATACCCTCCCCGGCAAGCTGGCGGACTGTGCCTCTGAGGACCCGGCGGAGAGCGAACTGTTCATCGTGGAAGGTGACTCGGCGGGCGGATCAGCCAAACAGGGCCGGGACCGGCGGTTTCAGGCGGTGCTGCCGCTGCGGGGCAAGATTCTCAATGTCGAGAAGTCGGGGTTGAACCGGATTCTCTCCAACAATGAGATCCGGGCGATCATCTCCGCCATTGGCGCCGGGATCGGCGAAGATGACTTTGACCCGGAAAAGGCACGCTATCACCGGATTGTCATCATGACCGACGCGGATGTTGACGGCTCCCACATCAGAATTCTGCTTTTGACTTTCTTCTACCGGTTCATGCAGCCGCTGATTGAGGCGGGGTATCTCTATATCGCCCAGCCACCGCTTTACCGGGTGCGGCACGGCAAGCAGGAGCACTACTTCTACAGCGATGAGGAGCTGGAGAATTTCCGCAAGAGACTCAAATCCGACAGCCTGGAGATCGCCCGGTTCAAAGGGCTGGGGGAGATGAATCCGGAACAGCTCTGGGCGACAACCATGAATCCTGAGACCCGGACTCTGAAGCAGGTGACGATGGAGGATGCGACCGAGGCGGATGCGGTCTTCCGGATGCTGATGGGGGAAGAGGTGGAACCGAGACGGGAGTTTATTGAGAAGAATGCCCGCAAGGTGGAAAATCTGGATGTCTGATTGAATGGCGGCAGAAAAATTAAGCCGGCTCGGGAAACCGAACCGGCATTTTTTTTACATTTTTTTCAGTGTACGCCGTAACCGCCCGAGGAGCCGAAGCTGGTGAGAATCGCCATGTAGGGCATGAGGATGGCAACGATCAGAAACACCGCACCGACACCCATGAAGAGAATGAGGATCGGTTCAATCATGCCGGTGAGGTTCTTGACCGCATACTCCACTTCGCTGTCAAAGTAGTCGGAGATCTGTTTGAGCATGTCATCCAGTGCACCGGACTCCTCGCCGGTAGCAACCATCTGGACGACCATCGGCGGAAAGACTCCCAGTTCGCGCATCGGGGCAGCAATACCCCGGCCCCGGCGGACGCTCTCCGCCAGCTTATCCACCGCCTGGGCAAGATAGACATTGCCGATCGTTTTGGAGACGAGGTTGAGACTGCGCAGGATCGGCAGACCGGTGCGGTCCAGAGTTTCGAACATCCGGGCAAACCGGGAGAGTGCCATCTTGTAGATGATCGGTCCGAAGATCGGCAGCCGGAGCTTGAGCCGGTCCCACCACATTCTGCCGACGCTGGTCCGGATAAACATGTAAAAGAGAACGACGACCGCGGCGATCAGCAGGACGAGCAGATACCAGTACTTGCCCATGAAGCTGGTGACCATGATCAGGATTTGAGTCGGAAGCGGCATCTTACCGCCGACGGTTGTCAGCAGCGAGACGAATTTCGGCAGAACGAATGTTGCCAGGACCGCAACTGCGATGATGAAGAACACCATCAGGATGATCGGATAGCGCATCGCACTGCCGACATCGGACTTGAGCTTGCGGTCGTGTTCCAAGAGCATGACCAGCCGGTCAAGGATGTCGTCAAGTACACCGCCCGTTTCTCCCGCCCAGATGGAGTTGACATAAAGCTCGTTGAAAACCCGGGGATGCTTTGCCATCGCCACCGAAAGCGAGGCACCACCCATCAGGTCCTTGCGGATCGCATCCAGCGCCCGGACAAGCGCCTTGGACTTGGTCTGCGCCTGCAGGGCGGTGATAGCGGTGAGCATCGGCAGGCCGGCACGGTGCAGGGTGACGAACTGGCGGGTGAAGTTGATCAGATCAACCGGTTTTACGCGTTCAAACAGCTGGTTGAGATTGAACTGGGGACCGGCTGCTACCTTGCCCTTTTCCTCCCGGATCGTGATCGGAACATAGCCGTAGGTTTCCAGCTTCTCGGTGATGCTGGCAACATCGGTGCCCTCAATGGTTCCGGAAAGGATTTTACCATCCTTGTCCCGGACCTTGTAACGGAAAATGGGCATAATGCCTCCTTAATAGATTTTTAATCAACCTTTTCCGCTTCTTCCATAACCTCTTCAATTGTAGTGATACCGGCGACGACCTTCCGGATACCATCCTCCCACAGGGTACGCATCCCGTATTCCCGCGCCAGCGCACGGATTGCCGAGGTCGGTGGCCGGGTGACTACCAGTTCGCGGATGCGGTCATTCATCTTCATGACTTCAAAGATCCCGATCCGGCCCCGGAAACCGGTGTTCCGACAGTGTTCACACCCCTTGCCTTTGTAAAATTTGGTGCCGGGTGGCAGTTCCAGCTCCTCCAGCATCTTTGCCGGCGGGTCATAGGGGTATTTGCATTTGGGACAGATCCGCCGGACGAGCCGCTGTGCCACAACACCTTCCAGACCGGAGGCAACGAGGAAGGGCTCAATACCCATGTCAATCAGACGGGTGACCGTGCCCGGTGCGTCATTGGTGTGAATGGTGGAGAATACGAGCTGACCGGTCAGAGCGGCGCGGATGGCAACACCGGCAGTTTCCGCATCACGGATTTCACCGATCATGATCACATCCGGGTCCTGACGCAGGATGTGCCGGAGACCGACAAGATAGGTGTAGCCGGCACGCTCGTTGACCTGAGACTGGCAGATTTCATCCAGATCATACTCCACCGGGTCCTCAATGGTGATGATATTAGTGTCGGCAGAGCGGATCTCCTGAAGAATGGCGTAGACGGTGGTTGATTTGCCCGAACCGGTCGGACCGGTGATCAGAATTACGCCGTGCGGCTTGGCGATCATCTCGCGGAGCGCCTGATAGCTTTCGTCCACCAGACCCAGTTCGTCCAGTGAGAGCAGGCGCATGCGGTCGAGGATACGCATCACCACCTTTTCGCCATAGGTGGTCGGGAAGGTGGAGACCCGGAAGTCAATCTCCCGGCCGTCAACAATTGCACCGTAACGGCCGTCCTGCGGTACCCGCTTTTCCGCAATATTCATCTTGGACATGATCTTGATTCGGGAGACCACCGCCAGCTGGAGCGCCTTTTTCGGGGAGACGATCGGATGGAGGATGCCGTCGATCCGGAACCGGACCCGCAGGCCTTCACGGGTCGGCTCAATGTGAATGTCACTGGCACGCTCCCGGACCGCCCGGATGATCATCTGGTTCACCCAGCGGACCACCGGTGCCTCGGAGGCGAGCTCCTCGAGTTTCTTCGGTTCCGCACTCATTTCCGCCACGGCGGCGCTGTCGCCTTCCTCGGCGGGCAGATCATCAAGGCTGGTGATTTCCGGTTCATCCGGCAGGTCAGCCGGCTCGGGTGCGGCGTAATACTGATTGAGCGCCTGATAAAGGTCCAGCTCGCGGCAGACCATCGGCTCCACCTCCATTCCGGTCATCCGCCGGACCTCATCAATCGTGTAGATATCACCCGGGTCAACCATGGCGACTGCCAGCGTATTACCCGAACGGAAAAGGGGAATGAGCTTGTTATTGCGGAGAAACTCTTCCGGGAAAAGCTGAAGCACCTCAGAGTCCAGTTTAAAGCTGGTCAAATCAATAAACGGCACGCCGTATTTCTGCTCTAATGCGGCTCCGCTTTCTTCAATCGGTGTCTGTTCATCAGCCATTTTTCAAGCCTCCTTAATTATTACCGCCATGGGCACTGCATACCAGAATAATTATACCGCAAAGGGTGCGGGGTTGTCAATTAAATTTTGGCAATGACGGATGGGGATACCGTTTACCGTTTTGACAGCAGGATTTTTTTTGGATAGTCTTTTATTATGATGAGCCTGTTAATCTTTGCAGGATTGATTTCCGGGCTGGCAAGTCCCGGATTTCTGTCGGTGAATTCCCAGCCCGCCGGGATGCCGGTATATGTTGAAGGGGAGAGTGTCGGAACAACACCGCTGGTGCGGTATCAGCTTGAGCCGGGAAATTACTGGGTGACAGTGGTTTCCAATGACAGTCTGGAGCGGCTTTATCAGACGGTCCGCACCGGTTCCCCAGGGCGCCGGCTCTCAGCAATCTGGACCCTGGCACGACTTGATGCCGCCTCAACCCGGGTGGAGATTCTGCCGGCAATGGAGACTAAAGTGGAGATCAGCGCCCGGACCATGGAGCAGAGTGCCCGGCGGGCGAAATGGCTTTTCGGCGGTTCGGTCTTCGGACTTTTCGGGCTGGGTGCGATTACCGGGCTGGTAATCGGGCTGGTGGTTAATTGAGTTTCATGCTGAGGGGTTGGGGGAAAGCAGGGCTGGCGGTTTTTCTGCTGGTTCTGGTCGGGATGATGCCGGCGGTGGGCTCAAAGACCGGCCAGCACAGCGGTGCCAGGGAGGCGATGTGGTACCGGAAGCTGGGTAACCGAGTTGTGCAGTGTGAGCTGTGCCCGCGGCGCTGCGTGATTGCTCCAGGAAAAAGGGGTTTCTGCCGGGTCCGGGAGAACAGAAACGGGGTGCTTTATTCCTTGGTCTACGGAAAGCCATGTTCAATTAACCGCGAGCCGATTGAAAAGGCGCCCTTTTTCCATTTTCTGCCCGGCAGGGAAAGGTTGACGCTGGCAACGGTCGGGTGTAATCAGCGCTGCCGGTACTGTCAGAACTGGGAGATCTCTCAGGCAGAACCGGAGGATGTGCCGGCAGAGAAGATGAGTCCGGAGGAGGTGGTGGCGCTGGCGGAACGACTGAAACTGCCGGTTATCTGTTTTACCTACACCGAGCCGGTGGTGTTTTATGAGTATATGTACGATATTGCCTGGCAGGCGCGGTCCAGAGGGATCAGAACTGCCGTTGTTTCCGGTGGCTATGTGAATCCGCAGCCGCTGGAGTCGCTGTGCCGGGTGGTGGATGCAATCAAGATTGACCTCAAGGGGTTTACCCCGGAGTTTTATGAGCGGGTGTGTGGTTCAACGCTTGCACCGGTGCTGTCGGCATGCCGGACGGTTGCCCAAAGCGGAGTGCACCTGGAACTGGTGAATCTGGTGGTGCCCGGATTCAATGATGACAGCACAACCATCCGGCGGATGTGTGAGTGGATCCGGGACAGTCTGGGGGACACAATTCCGGTGCATTTTACCCGGTTTCACCCCGATTATAAACTGCTCAACAGTCCCGCAACACCGGTGGCAACACTGGAACGGGCGGTGCGGACTGCGCGGCAGGTCGGACTCAAGTATGTATATGTCGGTAATGTCCCGGGCCATCGGGATGAGAATACCTACTGTCCGAACTGTGGTAAAAAACTGATCGGGCGTCAGGGGTTTACGGTGATGGAAAACAATATTGTGAATGGCAGGTGCCGTTTCTGCGGCAGCAGAATCAGTGGTGTGTGGCGATGAGCAGAGCCAGGGTGTGGTTTTTACCTAAGGAGCGGGTGCTGGACGGGCTGGGGGTGGTACTGAAAAATTCCGGATTTTTTGAGATGGTGAAGCCGAGGAAGCGGGTCGGGATCAAGGTCCATTTCGGCGAGGCGGGTAACAACAATCATATTGACCCGGAGTATGTGCGCCGGGTGGTGATTACCACTACCTACTTCAATCTCCAGCCGGTGCTGATTGAGACCACTTCCCTTTACCGGGGCAGGCGGCAGCGGGCAAGTGAGCACATCAAGGTGGCGCATGAGCATGGATTTGTTCCGGAGCGGGTGCTCGCACCGGTTGATATTCTTGACGGTGAGTACGGCGAGAAGTTCTATGCGGTGCCGGTGCCGAACGGACGGGTAGCCGAGGCGTATCTGGCTTCGGGACTGCGCTATTACCGCTATCTGATTAACCTTGCTCATTTCAAGGGCCATTTTGTTGTCGGCTATGGTGGTACACTGAAGAATCTCGCGATGGGACTGGCAGCCAAGGCGGGCAAGCTGGCGATGCATTCCAGTTCCAGGCCATATGTTGAAAAGGATAAGTGTGTGAGCTGTGGCACCTGTGTTGACTACTGTCCGCATGATGCGATCGGTTTCGTTGAGTATGTGGCGAAGATCGGCAGGTCCTGTACCGGCTGCGGCGGGTGTGTAGCGGTATGTCCCTCTGGGGCGATCCGGCTGAACTGGGATGAGGCGTCCGAGTCGGTCCAGGAGAAGATGGCAGACTACTGCCAGGCGATCCTTGCCAGCCGGGTAGCGATTCACTTCAACTTTGTGCTGAAGGTTACTCCGAACTGCGACTGCTATCCCCAGACCGAGGAGCCGGTAATTCCTGATGTTGGCGTATTTGCCTCGCTGGACCCGGTTGCCTGTGATCAGGCGGTGCTGGACCAGATCGGGATGGAGATCCGGCGGCTGTATCCGCACCTCAATTATCAGGTGCTTCTGGAACGGGCGGTGGAGCTGGGGCTGGGGAAAAGGGAGTATGAGCTGGTAAATCTTTAGTTTTATGAGTGAAGTAGCACAGGTCCGGCTGGATATTTTTGAAGGTCCGGTGGAGCTGCTGCTCTACCTGGTGCGGAAGAATGAGCTGGACATCCTTGACATTCCCATTGCCCGGCTGACGGACGACTATCTGGCGATGCTCCGCAACAGCACGGTGCTGAATCTTGAGGTGGCAGGTGATTTTCTAACAATGGCGGCGGTGCTGGTGCGGCTCAAGGTGCGGGCACTGCTGCCCCGGACCGAAGAAGAGGATCTGTCAACACCTCAGGTTTCACTCGAACAGATTCTGGATGCCTACCGGCAGTTTCAGAGTGCGGCACGGCTCCTGGCTCAGAAAGAGGCGGAACAGCGGCAGCGCTTCCCGCGCCGGGGCGAGTCACCGCCAGTGGCCCGGGCTGAGGGGGAGGATATTGCGGTGCTGACCCGTGCCTTCAGCCGGCTGCTGACACGGCTCAAACCCGAACCGCGGCTGACGATTACCCCGCGGGAAATCAGAATCGAGGACAAGATTGAGGGGCTGAGGCTCCTTTTAAAGGAGCGGGCGGTGGTTGAGTTTGAGGAGGCGGTAAGCGGGGCAACCCTGGGGGAAATCGTTGTAACATTTCTGGCACTGCTGGAACTGGTCCGGCTGGGAGAGGTGCGGGTGGAACAGCAGGAGGAGTTCGGTCCGATCCGGCTGATGCGGCGGGAGCCGGAAAATCTGACCCCGGTGTCGGAGGCGGGATGAGGCTTTATACACTGGGAATCGGCCGCCGGCCCGGATTTGAGTTCAGCCGGCTGCTGACCAAATTCGGCATTCAGGTGCTGTTTGACATTCGTGCCAATCTGCCTGCGGCACCGGTTAATCCACCAAGTTTCTTCGGTGCGGAAAAGACCGACTACAGCCGGGCGGGGATGGAGGCGCTGTGTTCAGCCAACAGGGTTAATTACCTGTATCTGGGGAATGAACTGGCGCCACCGGAAGGGATGGGAGCAGTCCGGGACAGTCTGAAGGAATGGCTGAACCGGGAGCAGGTGCGCCGGGGGCTGAAGATTATTGCCGGCAAGGTGCCGGTCCGGGTGTGCTGTATTGTCTGCTCCTGTTATCTGCCCGAGCGGTGCCACCGGCTGGTCATTGCGGAGGAGCTGGCAAGACAGGGGATTGAGGTGGTGCATATTCTGGAGGAGGACCGTTTCTGGACGCCGGCGGTGCCACGGCGTCCCCGGAGGTGAAGAGTGGCGGAAAGTGGTGAGCAGGAACGGCTGATTGCGGAAATCAGACAGCTGAAACAGAAGCAGCGGGCGGTGATTCTGGCACACAACTATCAGCTGCCCGAGATCTATGAGGTGGCAGATTTTATCGGCGATTCGCTCGAGCTGGCGCAGGCGGCTGCCCGGGTGGATGCGGAGCTGATTGTCTTCTGCGGGGTACGGTTCATGGCGGAGAACGCCAAACTGGTCAATCCCGGGCGACCGGTGGTCCTTGCCAATCCCAGGGCAGGATGCCAGATGGCTGACATGATTACGGCAGCGGCGCTGCGCCGGCGCCGGCAGGAGCTGGGAGATGTCCTGGTCGTAGCCTATGTGAATACGCCGGCGGAGGTCAAGGCGGAGGCGGATATCTGCTGCACCTCAGCCAATGCGGTGCGGGTAGTTCAGTCTCTGCCCGGTTCAAAAAAAATTCTCTTCGTGCCGGACCGGAATCTGGGACGCTGGGTGGAGCACGAGACCGGAAGGGAGATCATTCCCTGGGAAGGGTTCTGCTATGTCCATGCCCAGTTTACGGTTGAGGATGTCAGGCGGGCGCGCATTGAACATCCCGGTGCGCTGGTGGTGGCCCATCCGGAATGTCCGCTGGAGGTAATTCAGGTCGCCGACCGGGTGGCATCAACGAGCGGGATGGTCCGGATTGCCCGTGAGGTGAAGGAGCTGGTGCTCGGGACCGAAGCCGGGATGTGCAACCGGATCCGGCGCGAGTACCCGGACACCCGGTGTTATCCGCTGCGCCGGACCGCCATCTGCCGGAATATGAAACTCACCAGTCTTGAAGATGTCAAGGGGGCACTGCAGGGGATGGTTCCGGAGGTGGAGATACCGGCGATCGTGGCAGAGCGGGCACAGCGGGCACTGCAGCGGATGCTGGAGATTTCTTGACAAAAGCCCGATTCGGGGATAAAGTTCTTTTGTGGTCAATCTGACAGTAATTTTGGCTCTCCTGTGCAGCGGGCTGGATGTCGGCGGCCGGGTGGGAATTGCATTTCCCACCGGCGGAGTAAATCGCACGCTCCGTTCCGGCACAACCGTCGGCTTGCAGGCGGGTTATTCTCTGGACCGGCACCGGCTGGAGCTCGGATATTCATATTTCACCTTTCCGGGGCAGGTGAGCGTTCCGTATGAGCTGAGGGTGCATGATGTGGCGCTGGCTTATGATTTTGAGTTTTTCCACCGGATGAACTGGGGCATCAGCGCCGGGGCGGGTGCGGGCTACAGCATCCTGCAGCGCAGCTTCAACACCGGTCGGGAAACGGGCAGGACCCCGGATATTCATCTGGCGGTGAAAGTTATTCAGCACGAAGGGAAAAGCCGGGTGAGTGCGGGACTGGATAATATCTTCTTCATGGAAGGCAGGGCAGACCGCCCTTTGCTGACCTATATTCCAATGCTGCGGGTGGAGGTGGGGTATGCCTTTTAGTGCGAGCAAGACCAGGGTGACGCTGGCGGTATCCGGGCTGTTATTACTGCTTGCCGGGCTGATCATTGGCTGTTCGGAGCGGGTTCTGTTCCGGGCAGGCAGAAATTATTTTCCCCTGACTGCGGGCAGGAGCTGGAAGTATGCGGCCGGGAATGATACGGTTTTTGTGGAGGTGCGGGGTGATACTGCGGTGCTCAACCGGGGATGCATTCAGGTGGACCGGAATTTTGCGCCGGAGTATTATATCACCAGCCCGAACGAAATCAGAAAACTGATCGTTACCACCATACCCAGACCGGGAGGGGAGGATACGGTCGAGTTCCGCTTCGGGTTACTTTACTGGCTCCCGCCGGTTCTCGGCAACCGGTATCAGGACCAATTTGACACCACCCTGATCTCCGGTCCGGATACGATTGCCTTTACTCATCTCCTTGATGTCCGGGTGAGCGGAGTTGAAACGGTGACCGTGCCGGCAGGTGAGTTTGAGGACTGCTACCGGCTGGAATTTACCGAGATAACCGTCAGTGAAGACACTACTGTTATCAACTGGGTGGAATGGCTGGCACCGGATGTGGGAGTGGTAAAACGTTCAACCGGCAGTGGCGACGAGTTGCTGGTGGAATACCGGTAGGGGAAATGGAGCGGCGGGATTACATTCCGGTTGCTCCTTCCTGGGAGCGTAACCCTGAAGACAGTGACATCTGGCGCCGGGTGGTGGTGATGCCGACGCTGGTACTCAACCAGGCAGAACTGGAGTTTCTGGGAGTGGTAGCAGGCCGGCGGGTGGTGGTGCTGGGTGCGGGTGAAGGCATGGTGCCCCTTGCGCTGGCGGCGATGGGGGCAAGAGTGACGGTGGTTGATCCGACAAACAGCGGTCTGGATGTGGTTATGGTCCGGGCACAGATTGTGGGGGTGGAACTGGAGTTTCGTGAGGCGGAGTTCGGCAGGCTTTCTGCACTGGGTGAGGGCTGGTGTGACATCGCCTATGCTGCCCAGCTGAGTGCCGGCATTGAGAATCTGGGTGATTTTTATCTTGAGGTGTTCCGGATTCTGACTCCCGGCGGCAGGCTGATCATCAACGAGTATCATCCGTTCCGGCGCATCTGGAAACAGGAGCCGGGACAGCCGCGGGTTGCGCATTCCTATTTTGAGCGTCAGAAACCGAGAGAAGAAGCGGAGGAGGAGTTCCGCTATCCGGGGATGCCGGATGAAACCCCGGCCGGTCTTACCTCCCGGCGCTTTGAGTTCCGCTGGACCGTTTCGGATCACTTCTTCTTTCTCAACCGTGCCGGGTTCCGGGTCACGGGCATTGAGGAGGTGGGCGATGCCCGTCAGCACTGGGAGATGCCCAACCTTTCCGGTCTGCCCGAACAGCTGATCATCGCTGCGGACAAGCCGTCCGGCGATTAGCGTTTTTTCCGCCGGCGGTCCGGCAAGTTGTTGACTTCAGCCCGGCATTCTTTATGATTAAAGCTGACAATTCCGGTTTTTCACTCAGCCAGAACAAACAGGAGAGTGGAAGCGGAATGACTGCTGGCACCTGACCAGTAACTGGAGCAGGTGGTAATTTTAGGTTTTATTAACAGGAGGAAACGGATGAGAATCAGAGTATTAGCCCTCGTGGCAGCAGCAGTGATGGTAGTGTCTGCCCAAGGCAACTGGCCCGACCTGCTGCGGCCGGTAGTCCGGAGTGCAGACGGCGAGGAGCATCTTGCCGGTCAGCTGATTATTGAGCTGAAGCCGGAAATGCGCGGACGGGTCAGTTTGAACGAAAAGGATGGCGTGGCACTGTTCGGAATTACGGCACTGGACGAACTGAACCGGAAGTGGGGGGTCAAACTGATCGCACCGCTCTGGCGCCGGCCGACCGTGGACCCGATTGCAATGAAATACGGCTGTGATCTGCAGTATCTGATTCAGTTTGATGTCGATCAGGATATCACGCCGGTGGCTGCCGACTATGAGCGGCTGGCGGAGGTGGAGTATGTGTGCCCGAACGGGTATATGCGGTTTGATGAGGTGCCGAATGATCCGGAATACAGCCGGCAGTGGCATTTTGTCAACCTCGGGGCGCCATTTGCCTGGGGTGTTGCCAAGGGCAGAACCCGGGTGGTCAACTGTGTGCTGGATGACGGGCTGGACCTGTTCCATCCCGACATTGAAGCCAACCTCTGGATTAATACACCCGAGGATGTTAACGGCAATGGCAGGTTTGATACCCTGCCCTATCCCGATGGGGACCTGGACGGGGTGGATCAGGACATGAACGGCTATGCGGATGATGTGGTCGGCTGGGACTTTGTCACCGGTGATCCGATCCCGATGCCCTACGGCACCAATGAGCACGGCACCCACTGCTGGGGGATTACCAATGCGGTAACCAACAACGGGGTTGGTGTTGCCGGCACCACCTGGAACAGCCGTTCGATGGCGCTGCGCTGCGGACAGGAGGGCGGGATCAGCATCTATGCGGCGATCGGGGCGATCTACTACCTGGTGCCGATGAACGCCTGGTCGATTTCGATGAGCTTCGGTTCCGCTTCTCCCTATCAGCCGATGGCAGACGCCTGCCAGTACGCCTGGGATTCGGGGCTGGTGCTTTTCGGTTCAGCGGGAAACGAAGGGGTGGAGGCGATGCGCTATCCTGCCTGCTATAACGGGGTGGAAAATGTCGCCGCTTCAGGCAGAAATGACACTAAAACCTCCTGGTCCAATTACGGCACCTGGGTGGATGTAACCGCACCGGGTGAAGGGATTTACTCAACGGTGCCCCGGCTGGTCGGTTCGTATGCCGCCCTTGACGGGACCTCAATGTCCTGTCCGCTGGCTGCGGGTGTTGCCTGCTGGATCAAGTCCTATGACTCCACGGTTTCCAATGCCACCTGTATTCAGCTGCTCCATGATGCCTGCGATTCCATGCCCGATCCGCTCTATGTCCAGGGCAAGCTGGGTGCGGGCCGGGTTTCAATGGCGAATGTCGTGCTCCCGCAATATTACTGCAATCTGAAACTCACCGGCTGGCGGTTCAATGACGGCGGTGGTAACGGCATGCCCGACCCGGGGGAGACGGTGGCGCTGATTGTTACCTACACCAACAGCCCGGGATGGCGCACCGCAACCAATGTGCAGGCGACACTCGGGGTCCTCGGTACTGATGTTACAATTGTCAAGGGAACGGCGACCTTCCCGGATATTCCGGGTGGAGGCAGTGGCAGCTGTTCTGCCGATTCCTTTGTCTTTCAGATCAGTCCGGCGGCACCGCCGGAAATGCTCCGGTTCTTCCTCACCGTGAGCGCCAGTCCGGAGCCGGCATATCCGGATACCAGCTTCACTGCCCAGTCCGGCAGTCCGCGGGTGCTGATCGTCGATGATGATGCGGGACAGAATTATGAGCGCTATTATACCTCTGCCTGCGATTCCAACCGGTTACTCTATGATGTCTATTCGGTTCAGAATTCGGGTTCTCCTTCGGCGGACACCCTGCGCCACTATCCGGTGGTCATCTGGTTCACCGGTGATGCCCGGACCAACACGCTGACGCCGACCGATCAGGCAAATCTGGCGTCATATCTGGACAACGGCGGCAAACTGATTCTCTCCGGGCAGAACATCGCCTATGAGCTCAACGGCAGCGCTTTCCTGCGCGATTATCTCAAGTGTGAATTCGTTGCGGACTCAACCGGCAAACCCTATCTGCCGGGAATTGCCGGTGATCCGCTGACCCGCGGGGATACGATGGTCACTGCCGGCGGTGGCGGGGCAAACAACGCCCGTTCCAGTGATGCGATCCGCGCGCTGGGTGAGGCGGTTGCCTGTGCCCGTTACCGGGACTATCCGGATACGACCGCGGTGCCGATGATCCGCTATGCGGGCAGCTACCGGCTGGTCTTCTTCTCGGTGCCGTTTGAGGCGATTGACCACTCCAACCGCTATCTCCAGCGCTGGACCCTGATCCGGAGAATCTTTGACTGGTTTGGTGAGCGGTTGCCCGGGGTAGAACAGCCGTTAGTGGCAAGTGAAAGCCGGCGACCTTATGCCCTGCGGATTACACCCAATCCGTTCAGCAGCCGGGCGCTGGTGGAGTTCACCGCGCCGGTAACGGGCGGTGTCGAACTCCGGGTCTACAGCCTCAGCGGACAGCTGGTAAACAGGGTAAGCCGTCAGGTCAGTTTCGGCGACTATGTCCGAATCAATGTTGATGCCGGAGCGATGACAAACGGCATCTATCTTTTCCAGCTGGTAACCGCCGAAGGTGTTTACGCCCAGAAGGCGGCGGTCCTGCGCTAAGATCCAGGAACTGTTAAAACGGGGGATGTGCGATGTCACATCCCCTTATTTTTTTCAAGTGCCGGTCGCCAGCCGCTGGGCAAGGGATTCCGGGAGTCCGGCAGCGATTATCTTCTGCTGAGTGGTGGTGAAATCGTATTTCAGCCGGTGGAACTCCGCCCGCCGTTCCTCCCAGTCAATGATCAGACAGCAGGCACGGGGGTCGCCATTGCGCGGCTGTCCCACACTGCCGACATTGAGCAGGTACTTGGCGTCCGGACGGAGCTCAAACGGATTTTCGGTAATGATGTGTGCCTGCCTGCCGGATATCCGCTCAACCACCATCGGGATGTGGCTGTGGCCAATGAAACAGATGTCATTGATGAAACTGCCCATTTCCTCTGCCGCCGCTTCCAGGGTAACAATATATTCCCACTCGGACGGGGCGGATGGTGCGGAGTGAAGAAAATGAAACGGTCCGAGATCATCAGTCAGGGGCAGATTTGAGAGATAACCAAGCAGCCGTTCATCCAGCCGGTTTTGGGTCCAGCGAATCGCCCGGGCAGCAACGGGATTGAAACTGCCGATGCCAATCCGCCCGGCAGCCGCCCAGTCGTGATTACCGGCAACAACCCTTGCCCGGCTGGCGCGCACCAGCTCAATGCACCTTTCCGGGTCCGGTCCGTAGCCCACGACATCACCGCAGCACAACAGCCACTGCACGCCCTCTTTCCGGAAGAAATCCAGGACGGTGGTCAGGGCTTCAAGATTGGAATGGATATCACTGAAAACGCCGATCCGCATCTCTACTGATTTACCGGCGGGTACTTCTCCTTGTAAATACTGTCCAGCACACCGTTAACAAACTTCCCCGCCTGATCATCGCCGAACTTCTTGGCGATCTCAACCGCCTCGTTGATTGCCACCTTCGGCGGGACATCATTGAAATAGAGCAGTTCGGCACAGCCGATCCGCAGGATTGCCCGGTCCAGATAGGTGAGCCGCTCCAGGCGCCAGCGCCGGAGATGGCGGCGCAGACAGTCATCAATTTCGGTGCGGTTGTTTTCAATGGCGGTAATCAGCCGGCGCAGATAGGTTTCCGCCTCATCTGACGGGTTACGGCGCAACAGAATTTCCTGAATGGTTGACTCCGGCTCATCGCCCACCAGCTCCAGCCGGTAAAGAACCTCCACGGCGCTTTCCCGAGCCAGCCGGCGCTGGGTCATACCATTATGGCGGATAGAGCTGATTACTGTCCGGGATTCAGATTCGCCAGTTCAATCACAGACAGAGCGGCATTCCAGCCCTTGTTGCCCTGCTTGGCGCCAGCCCGCTCCAGTGCCTGCTCCAGCGTATCGGCGGTGATGATGCCGAAGGTGACCGGCACCCCGGTCTGCATTGCGACCTTCGCCAGCCCCTTGGCAACTTCAGAAGAGATGTATTCGGCATGCGGTGTATCGCCCCGGATCACCGCTCCCAGCCCGACGAGCCCGTCATACTTCCTGCCCTGTGCCAGCTTCAGGGCAACCGGTGGGATTTCAAACGAACCCGGTACCCAGAAGATGTCAACCGCCTTCGCATTATGCCGTTCCAGACAGTCCAGTGCGCCGGCAAGCAGCTCCCGGCTGATCAGCTCATTAAACCGGGAGACGACCAGGCAGAAGGTCTTGCCCGTGGCGTCCAGTCTGCCCTTGAATTCACGCCTTTCCATCTGCCACTCCTTTCTCAATCTCGCCCAGAATGTGGCCCAGGCGATCCCGTTTGGTTATCAGATATTTCAGATTGCGCCGATTGGGTTTCACGACAATCGGCACCCGTTCCACAATTTTCAATCCGAATCCGGCGAGCCCGACCACCTTGCGGGGATTGTTGGTCAGCAGCCGGATGCTGGATAAGCCGAGGTCACAGAGAATCTGGGCGCCGATGCCGTAATCCCGCAGGTCCGGCGGGAACCCCAGTGCCAGATTGGCATCAACTGTATCCAGTCCCTGATCCTGCAGGGCATAGGCGCGGATCTTGTTCGTAATTCCGATCCCCCTGCCCTCCTGCCGCATATAGAGCAGAACCCCGCAGCCTTCCCGGGCGATCATCTGCATCGCCCTTGCGAGCTGCTCCCCGCAGTCACAGCGCAGCGAATGGAGCACATCGCCGGTCAGACACTGGGAATGCACCCGCACCAGCACCCGCTCTTTTCCCGCAACCTCGCCCTTGACCAGTGCCAGATGGGCATACCCCTCAATCTTGTCCTCATAGACGATAAGCCGGAAGTTGCCGTAGCGGGTGGGCAGTTCGGTTTCAACCAGCCGCTGAACCAGAATCTCCTGCTGGCGCCGGTATTCAATGAGGTCCTTGATCGTCAGAATCTTGAGTGCGAACCGGCGTGCCAGCCGCCGCAGTTCGGGCAGACGCGCCATCCTGCCGTTATCAGCCATGATCTCACAGAGCACCCCTGCCGGTTTCAGCCCGGCAAGTCGGGCAAGGTCAACCGCTGCTTCAGTATGTCCTGCCCTGACCAGCACACCGCCTTCCCGGGCGATGAGCGGAAAGATATGTCCGGGCCGGGCAAGGTCTTCGGGCCGGGTCTTCGGATCGACCAGCGTCTTGATCGTGATTGCCCGGTCGTGTGCCGAGATACCGGTGGTTGTTCCCCGGACCGCATCTACCGAGACGGTCCAGGCGGTGCCGTGCAGGGCGGTGCTGTTCGGGATCTGGGGAAACAGCTCCAGTTCCCGGGCGCGCTCGGCGGTCAGGGCGACGCAGATCAGCCCCCGGCCGTATTTTGCCATGAAGTTTACCTTGGCCGGGGTGATCTTCTCGGCAGCACAGACCAGATCCCCTTCATTTTCCCGGGCTTCATCATCAACCACAATCAGCATTCTGCCCTGGCGGAACTCCTTCAGGGCTTCGCGCACAGTTGTAAATCCGGCACCAGAGGAGCGGGTCTGCCGGCAGCGGGGTTGAGATCTGTTCCCTGCCATACCTGAACAATAATGTTAAGGCAGAAACAGCGGATTGTCAAACATCGGGCGGGCGGGTCAGCTGACCCGCCCGCCGGGCTCGTTACGGCGTGGGTGCGGAGATGGTCAGGACCTGAGAGCGGATCTGTTCCAGCACCGGCAGCTGCAGACCCCGGCTTGTCCATTTCTGCATCAGGATGGCGGTCTCCCGGGTCAGTGCGTCGCCGGCGATCTCGCGCCGTCTGAGTGACCAGAGTTCCCGGGCAAAGGCGAGGTAGGCGGGGTTGTCAATCGTCGCAACTCCGTTCTCATTCAGCACCTGCCTGGTTCTGGTTTCAAGGGCGATCAGCTCGGGCAGGACCGCCTGCATATTGGCGGTCATCGTATTCCGCAGCTCCTCGAGAATCGCCCTGATCCGTTCCGGGCTGGTTTTGACCGTCCACTTTGCCAGCCGCTGTGTCAGGTTTGCCATTAAATCACCTCCTTTCTGCGGCAGGTTTCTCTTCAGACCGGTGCTGCCGCGGGCACCGGTCCTTTTTCCGCTTCCATACAGTTAGAGTCCGGAAAAAGCCAAAATTTCACATTGAATAAAGGGACTAAAGGCAGGATGACAAAAGAAGAAAGGGTATCGGAATGACAGAAAAGAGGACAGTCATTTCGACCGGAGCCGAGCGACAGCGAGGCGGAGTGGAGAAATCCCGCAAAAGCGATTCCTCGACAAGCTCGGAATGACAGAAGGGGGAGGGATTCCTCGACTCGGCTTACCCCTCGCTCGGAATGACTAAAGGGGTAATAATCGTCATTTCGACCGACGCGAATCCGAAGGCGCGCACTTTTTTCGGTCATTTCGACCACAGCGGAGCCGAAGGCGGAGCGAAGTGGAGAAATCCCTCTAGGGATTGCTCGACAAGCTCGGAATGACATAAAACACAAGAGCGATTCCTCGGCTCAAGCCTGCCCCGACGAGAAGAAAAGGAGGGGCAGGGAATGACGGAGTTTACCGCTCGGTAAAAAATAAAAAGGGGGCAGAACGCCCCCATGCCGATTCTGATTACTGATTATTAATTAACGGAGGATTATCAGCTGTCCGGTTTTTCTGCTGTCAGGAGTAATTACCCGGGTCAGGTAGACTCCAGGGGACAACAGGGAGATATCAACTCGGAGGGGTGAGTGAGCAACGGTCTGCCAGTGCTTTTCATACACCAGATTGCCGGCAAGGTCGTAGATTTCCAGCCGGAAACTGCCGTTGGCAGGTGCGAGTGCGTTTATCAGCAGAAAACCGCCTGTTGCCGGATTGGGTGTAATTGTAATTCGGTGTGGTCGCAATGGCGATTCCGGCTGGGCGATACCGACGAGCACCGTGTCTTCAAACCGGACCTTCGGATTCTGAAAATTATACGAGGGCAGTTCATACCAGGTGTCGACGACCAGGGGGTCGATGGTAAACTGCGATGGTATCCCGTTAAGTCGATAGAAGAGCCTGCACCACTGAGGCCATTCTGATTTCTGCTGAAACTGGAATGTGTCCAGGCTGCCGGCAACCGCCTCCCAGCCCGGGGTTGATTCCAGAACCGGAAACGGACTGGTCACCAGATACCAGATGATACTGTCAATCTGAACGGTTGTATTACCGGCTTCAAGGACACCGGCGACATCCACCAGCGCCAGACCCTGGGAATTGAGGGCAACAAGGACAGCAAGCGTCAGGATCAGGATATGACCGAACCTTTTCATAATTCACCTCCCGGATTGATTATACTGAAACATGCCCGGACTGTCAAACAGGTCATAAAATCCCCGTATCAGTTATAGGTATGGCCAATGACGATGACCGTTCTGCCTTCCTTCGGCGTGACGGTCAGCTCCACTACCTCCTTGTCTCCGGGAGCCCGGAAGACCAGCATGGTATATGTTTCCTTTTCAAAACGCTGAACAATTTCCCATTCCTTAAGCAGTTCCTGAAAATACTTCAGGACCTTCTCCGCCTTGTCCGGCGTTTCAAAATTGTAGGAGCATCCCCAGCGCGGTCGCTCGTATTTGCCGAAACGGGCAAGCGGTCTGGCCCCAGGGTAGAGGAGCTTCTTTGGCAAGCCGGTTAGGTCCACGCCATCAACTTCACCCTGATAAATGGCGCCGAGCAGGCTCTGGAACTTGAAGGCGGGCTGGGTCGCAGATGTATCGGGCAGGGTGGCGGGACCCTTTTTCGGACAGCCGGTGGTGAACAGATTCAGGGTGGCGAGCAGTGTAAAAATGATGAAATATTTTGCTTGCATTTTCCTCCTTTTTCTGTTATAGTAAAACAAAGTGACCAGAATGTCAAATTTACCACAGGGTTACCGCTATTTAACGCTGGTCATTCAATTGCCTTCAATAAAAATAAAAAGGAGGATGTGTGAACAGTAAGGTATTTGCGTCGATCGTTCTGTTCGGAACGGCAGCCTTGGCTTTACCGCTCTGGGTCAACCGCTATAACGGACCGGCAAACAGTGACGAGATGGCGTGTGCGGTGCTGACCGATGCGGAAAGAAATGTAATTGTCGTCGGCTCCAGCCCGGGCACAACCACTGCCTATGATATTGTTGTGCTCAAATATTCACCGAATGGTGATTCGCTCTGGGCAAGGCGGATTGCCGGACCGGGCTATTCGAACGATATCGCCAAGGCGGCGGTGCTGGATGCGAGCGGTGCGGTATATATTACTGCCACCACCGGCACCTATCCGGACTACAACATTATGACCCTGAAGATTAACGCCAACGGCACTGATGCCTGGAGTGCCACCTATCAGGGGAGTGCCGGCAAGGCGGATGAGCCGGCAGGGATTGCGGTGGACGATGCGGGCAATGTCTATGTGACCGGCAATGAGACGAACGCGGACAATGTTACCGATATCGTCACGATCAAATACTCAAGCAGCGGTTCCCGGGAGTGGTTTGTGGTTTTTGACGGTGGTGCTACTGATGTGGCGGCGGGTATCAGGCTCGGTCCGGGAGGAACGGTTTATGTTGCCGGCTCCAGTGTGCAGGGCTCATACACCGATTATGTGACAATCAAATACACTTCAAATGGTGCGGAAGCCTGGTCAGAATACTACAACGGTTCGGGCAATGCGGAGGATGCGGCAAGCGGGCTGGCAGTGGCTGCGGATGGCAGTGTCTTTGTTACCGGCAAGAGCGCAACCGCACCACCGCCGGGTGGAAGGTATAACTGGGTAACGGTTAAATACGATGCCAACGGCAGTCGGCAGTGGGCAAAGACCTATACCGGTGCCAATGCAGGTGCTGAGGCATATGGTCTGGCACTGGGGTCCAATGCCCTTTATGTCTTCGGCAAGGTGATGCGCAGCGGAAACGCGGATTACGGGCTGGTGGCTTACAATCCGAATACCGGTGATACTCTGTGGGTCCGAGTGCACAACTCCCAGTTCAATAAGGACGATGTTCCCTCCCAGATTCTACTCGATGGACAGGGCAAGATTCACCTGATCGGTTCAAGCAAGGACGCCAACAGCAGGTCGGATTACTACCACATCCGGTATTCCAGCACGGGGGTATTTGAAGGCACCGGTGCCCGCTATAACTCACCCTATGACAACGATGACCAGGGGGTCGGGATTGCGGTGGATGATATGGGGCAGGTGGTTGTAACCGGTGTATGCTACTGGGGTGTTACCAGCATGAACTATGATATCGTTACGGTGAAGTATGATTCGGCCGCACCCGGAATTGCTGAAGCCAGGGTTTTGCCGAAACCGGCACCAGGGCTGGTGCTTGCGCCCAATCCCGCACCCCGGAATTCATGGGTAAATCTGCTGGTTGCGGGTGAAGGCACGGCACAGATAAGGGTCTATGATGCTGCTGGTGCGGTGGTCAGGACCGATAATGTCCGGTCCGGGGCTGATTTCTACCACATCGGCGGTCTGCAACCCGGGGTTTATCTTGTGGAGGTAAACCGGAGGGGCAGGAGTCAGTGGGCAAAGCTGGTGGTGGAATAACCGCCGGGTGGGAAAATTTCTGCTTGACAGCAGATTGCGGATTGTTTATAATAATAACGCTGGGTTCAACTCCGCAATAAATGCAGTAAGGGTTACACTGCCTGGAGAGGCAGGTCTGGTAATTTGCAACTGATGAACCCGGCATCAGAATAAAGCACAAATAAGGAGGCAAGATGAGTAACAAAAGAATGCTGGGCTGGCTGCTGGTGGTGCTGGCAGTGCCGGTTTTCGCCGCATCACCGGTAATCAGTGCCCAGAAGGTGCACTACCACTGGGCGCCAACCGCACTTCATGCGGAGCCCTGCACCCGGACCGACTGTGATCAGTCTACAGTCTGGCAGCCGGGGGGAGCGCATCCGCAGATAATCGGCGGTGGCACCGACGGTAACTGGGTGTCATATCCACCTCCGAGCACGAACGCGGACCGGATGTGCTCAGCCAATGTCTACGATATTGAGCACAATATGATGTATATGATCGGTGGCGATCCTCAGGGATATTACGGCGTAGCTTACAATCAGCGGTTCAATCCGGTAACCAACACCTGGACCAACATGGCGGACATGCCCGGCGCGCGGACCTGGCTGGATGGCGAGGGCTCCTACTGCCGGCATCTGAACAAGATTTACATTGCGGGCGGATATACGGGCAGTGCGAACAACAACATGTGGGAGTATGACATTGCGACCAACACCTGGTCAGCCAAGGCGACAATGCCGAGCGCTACTTTAGCTTACGGCTCCTGCATCTGGAACGACTCGCTGATTTACATCCTCGGCGGTACCGGTCCGAGCCTTTCCGGCTCCAATGCGGTGCAGGTTTACAATGTGAACCAGAACACCTGGGCGACCGCAACCTCAATGCCGGAGGCGGGTGATATGGGTTCTGCCTGCATCGTGGGCGACACCATCTTCATTACCAACTTCTACAACCGGCAGAGCGGTTCGCTCTGGAGCACGGGCAGAAAGGGTGTTATCAACTCCTCCAATCCGCTCTCGATCACCTGGAGCAACCTGCCCACTTCAATTCCAACCCTGGGATTCAACGGTGGAACGACCGAGCTGGGGGGCTGGGTCTACCGGCTGGGCGGATTTGCCAGTCTGAGTGGTGGCGCGCACAAGCGCGGCTGGCGGTATCAGCCGAGCACCGGTCAGTTTGAAACCCTGCCCTGGCTGCCTTCGCCACCGAACAACGGTGTTGCCCGCTGCAACTTCCTGTGCGGCTGGGAGTTGTCCAATGAGCTGGCAAAGGTTGCGGGTGATGATGAGGGTGACTGGGGTACGCCGAACAACACCTATTACCGGAATCAGTTCACCCCGCCCCATGATGTCGGTGTCTCAGCGATCCTTGAACCGCCTTCTCCCAATGTCCAGAACGGCGTTACTGTTACTCCGAAGGTCAAGGTCAAGAACTACGGTCTGAATGCGGAAGGAAACTTTGCGGTTAACTTCAAGATTGACTCTGCCGGCGTCACAATCTATGAGGATGGCGCGCTGGTGGATTCGGTCTATCCGGGTGAAGAGGTGGAGGTTGAGTTCTCCACGCCGTGGACGCCGAACTGCGCACTGTGGAGCGGTTACACGGTCACCAGCTACACGGTGCTGGATGGCGATGCGATTGCTGCCAATGATACGCTCCATATGTTCATGCTCTATACGCTCGATACCATCTACTCCTACCGTTCCAGCAGCACGCCGTCGATTGACGGTTACATCGCTCCGGGTGAATGGGACGATGCCTACTATGTGAACGCCAGCAACTTCTGGGGCTGGGGCGGCACACCCTATCCGCCGAATGCGGCAAAAGCCTGGTTCAAGCATGACGGCAACTACCTGTATGCGGCGTTTGCAATGCCGCTGGCAATGACCCGCGACATCGGTGATCAGATCGGCTTCTATCTGGATGAGAACAACGACGGTCAGTGGGCAACCGACAACTCTGAAGGCAACTACTGGTACTGGGTTAACGGTTCGGGTGTTGATGAGGTGCTCTACCGGCCGATCACACCGTCCGGTCCCGGAGTCCAGGGTGTTGCACCGGGTGCCCAGTCGGTTACCGGCGTGTTCAACGGCTATCTTGTATTTGAAACCAAGACGCCGTTCGGTGTTCTGCCCTATCAGCTGAATATGAACCCGGCAGGCGACACTGCCCACCTGTGGTTCTTTGAGCTGGATAACAACCGGTTCTTCGGCTGGTGGAATGCGGGCATGCCGGCAGACTCCTGGCTTGTCCCCTCCTGGTATGGAACGATCATCCTCCAGACCCTGCAGTCGGGTGATGTGGGTGTGAAGTCGATCGATGCGCCGGCGTACGGTCAGCCGGGCAATCCGGTGACCCCGAAGGCGACCTGGAAGAACTACGGCTCAACCGCAATGAACTTCACCGCCTGGTATCTGATCAACGATCCGGATGGGAACCGGGTCTACGCCGAGTCCCAGAACGGTTCGCTGGCAGGCGGTGCGGAAATCCAGTTCACCTTCCCGAACTACACGCCGACCGTTGAGGGTCAGTATGCGGTGAAGTGCTCCACGGTTGCGGGCGGTGATGTTAATCCGGCAAACGACATCAAGCAGGGGTCGTTCCGGGTGAGCAGTGGACCGCCGGTCCAGCCGGGCTGGAAGGAGATGGCTTCGATCCTGAATCAGGTCAAGGACGGCGGATTCCTGGTCTACAACGAGGAGAACGGCCTGGTTTATGCTGCCCGCGGCTACAAGTCCGGTGACTTCTATCAGTATGACCCGAATGCGGACACGATGGGCGCCTGGACCGCACTGGCACCGGCGCCGTCAATCATCGGCAAGGGTGGCAATGGCTGCTATGGCGGCGGTTATGTCTATGTGATGCATGGTCAGAACACCGCCAAGTTCTCCCGCTACAACATCGCTGATAACAGCTGGGAAGCCCTGCCCGACATTCCGGGCTGGACCTCGGGCAAGAACCCCAAGGGCGGCGGTGATCTGGTGTATGCGGTGGTTGAGGATGTGCCCTATGTCTACCTGCTGAAGGGTTACAAGCAGGACTTCGGCCGGTTCAATGTCCAGACCTCCACCTGGGAGTCACTGCCGGCAGCACCGGCGGGTGCCAAGCCCAAGTGGGACAAGGGCTCCTGGATGGTCTACGACGGTGCGAACACGATCTACGCCCACAAGGCGAAGTACTCCGAGCTGTGGACATTTGATGTCGCTACCGGTCAGTGGGGTTCCGCTTCTCTGCCGGGCATTCCGACCGCAAGCTCCAAGACCGGCAAGAACAAGAAGCCCAAGGACGGCAGTGATGGCGCCTACTTCCAGGGATTCCTGTTTGCGCTCAAGGGCGGTAACACCTGCGAGCTGTGGCGGGATGATGTTGCGGGCGGAACGGGCTGGACTGAGCTGGATCTGATGCCCGAAGTCGGTTCCACCGGCAAGAAAAAGCGGGTGAAGGCGGGCGGTTCGTTTGTCAGCGCCGGCAACTGGATCTTCTACGCCCTCAAGGGTGGCAAGACCAGCGAGTTCTGGCGCTATGTTGCCGAGCCGCCGGCATTCGCTTCCACACCGGAGCGTTCGGGTGTGATGGGTCAGACGATGACGCCGGCACGGTTCGGCTTTGCGCTGACGCCCAATCCGCTGGTGAAGGGCTATGGTCTGCTCTCCTACAGTGTGCCGCAGGCGGGTGCGGCGCGGGTGAAGGTGTTTGATGTCACGGGTCGGACGGTTGCGGAGTTCGGCTTTGTGGCGCAGGGCACCGGTACCCGGAGCCTGGATCTGCGGCAGCTGTCTGCCGGCATCTACCTCGTGAAGTTCGAGGCGGCAGGACAGAGCGCAAGCCAGAAGCTCATCGTCCAGTAGCGACTGCGAACGGATTGCGGGGGGCGATATCGCCCCCCGCTTTTGTTTTCAAGGGATTTCTCCACTCCGCCTCGCTGTCGCTCGGCTCCGGTCGAAATGACTGAAAAAAGGTGCCTCGGCGTCGTCCGGTCGAAATGACCGTCCTCTTTAGTCATTCCGAGCTTGTCGAGGAATCGCTTTTGAGGGATTTCTCGACTTCGCCCCTTCGGGGCTGCGCTCGAAATGACTGTCCTCCTTCCTGTCATTCCGAGCGAGGCGTAAGCCGAGTCGAGGAATCGCTCCCCCCTTCTGTCATTCCGAGTCTGTCGAGGAATCGCTTTTGAGGGATTTCTCCATTCCGCTTCGCTTCAGTCGAAATGACTGTTCCTTTAGTCATTCCGAGCTTGCCGTCCCTCCTTCCTGTCATTCCGAGCGAGGCGAAGCCGAGTCGAGGAATCTCAAGGGATTTCTCCACTCCGCCCTTCGGGCTCCGGTCGAAATGACTGAAAAAAGGTGTGCCGGCGGCTCCGGTCCTCGTTTCTGGTCATTCCGAGCGAGGCGAAGCCGAGTCGAGGAATCTCAAGGGATTTCTCCACTTCGCCCTTTGGGTTCCGGTCGAAATGACCGTCCTCTTTAGTCATTCCGAGCTTGTCGAGGAATCGCTTTTGAGGGATTTCTCCATTCCGCTTCGCTTCAGTCGAAATGACTGTTCCTTTAGTCATTCCGAGCGACGCCCCGCAGGGGCGGAATCGAGGAATCTTAGGGGATTTCTCCACTCCGCCCTTCGGGCTCCGGTCGAAATGACAGCAAAGTGTGTGCCTTCGGCGTCGCTCCGGTCGAAATGACTGGAGGGGGTGCGTTCGGGTTCCGGTGGAATTGGCGGTTAAGTTATATAAGTAAGCTGTCTCACGCCTTGCTTCAGTTGAAATGAAATATGGGGCGGGGTCAAAATGAAAATAAAAAGGGCGGTCGGCTGACCGCCCTGAATCGTTAAACTGCCGGTCTACCGGACGAGCAGGATACGCTGATAAATCCGGGTGTCTGCGGAACGGAGGAAGTAAACACCGGGTGCGAGATTGACCGGTTCCACCCGCTGCCCCAGGTGATTCACCAGTTCCAGCTCACCGCTGGTGACAAAGTTCAGCAGTTGCTGATAACCGATAATGCCAGTCAGGACTGGATAAACCAGAACCGGCTTTTCCTCCTGAACCCCGAGTTCGCCATGGAACATGAACCTCAGCTGTTCATTGGGCGGGCGGAGCTGATACCAGGAGTCGGACTGGGGACGGTAGAGGCTGTCATAGCCGGGCATGCCGCCGGCGTTGAATGACATTTTGATAATTGCGGGCCAGCCGGCAAACTCGGGGAAGACAAAGGATGTGGTCTCTGCCGGGTTGACGTTCCAGCCCGGGGTGGTGAACCAGATGCGGTTGGTGCCGAATTCAAAATAGACCGAATCAATTTCCACCGGCATCGCTTCAGTGGTGACATAGCCGGTGATATTCATCTGGGCAAGGGCAATGCCTGCCAGCCCGAGAATAAGGCAAAGGGACAGAACAGTTCTGCGCAAAGTGACCTCCTTATTGTTAATAATCTATTTTATTGCCGGTTAAGAGGGGTGTCAAGGAAAATGCGGTTGCAGAATAAAGGGATTTCTCGGCTTCGCCCCTTCGGGGCTGCGCTCGAAATGACCGTCCTCTTTTCTGTCATTCCGAGCGAGCCGAAGGCGAGTCGAGGAATCTTAAGGGATTTCTCCACTCCGCCCTTCGGGCTCCGGTCGAAATGACCGGAGGGGGTGCGTTCGGGTTCCGGTCGAAATGACCGTCCTCTTT
>JBDRTY010000006.1 GCA_039801085.1 candidate division WOR-3 bacterium
ACTCCGCCTCGCTGTCGCTCGGCTCCGGTCGAAATGACCGAAAAAAGGTGCCTCGGCGTCGTCCGGTCGAAATGACCTTCCTCTTTTCCGTCATTCCGAGCGGAGTGAAACGGAGTCGAGGAATCCCCCCTTCTGTCATTCCGAGTTTGTCGAGGAATCGCTTTTGCGGGATTTCTCCATTCCGCTTCGCTTCAGTCGAAATGACTGTTCCTTTAGTCATTCCGAGCTTATCGAGGAATCGCTTTTCAGAGATTTCTCGGCTTCGCTCCTGCGGGGCTGCGCTCGAAATGACCCTGCGCCCCTTCTGTCATTCCGAGCGGAGTGAAACGGAGTCGAGGAATCTTTTCTCCAATGCAAAATCCGGGGAAATGAGAACCGGGGCGTCCTTCAGGACGCCCCGGCGTTTGTGTCCGGAGTTTTTCAGCGCACGAGCAGTTTGGCAGTGGTCTTCTTCCCTGCCTGCTGTGCCTGCACAAAGTAGATTCCCGGCGGCAGGCGGTGGAGGTCAAGGGTCAGACTGGAGGAGCTGGTAACCATTTTCTGCCGGATTCTGCCCGTCAGGTCGGAGATGGTGAATACGGCGGTTCCGGGAAGCGGAGTGTTCAGGCGGATATTGACCCTGCCCGCTGCCGGATTGGGGTAAAGTTCGAGCCGGAATGGAGCGGTGACCGGCAGGGGAGCTGGCGGTTCAGCAACACCCGGACCCGCTTCCGGGCTCTTGTAGCACCAGAATTCGACCGTCTTGTTGCCCTTGAGCGCAAAGAAGATGCCGTTACCCATGCCGGTGATGCCGCCACCGCTCTTGACCCGCTTTTTCCTGCCGGTGGTGCCGAGCTGAGGGATGGTGTCCAGTTCGGTCCAAGGTTCGGGCAGGCTGGGGTTGAAGCGCCAGAATTCGCAGGTATTGCCGCCCTTGAGACAGTACATCGCCCCGTTCCACCAGGCGCCGCCCGCACCATCCTTGACCTTTTTCTTCTTGCCGAGCATGCCCGCCTCGGGGAAGTTGCGGAAGCTGGTGGCAAGCCACTGTCCGGAGCCAACATCAAATCCGAACACCTCACCGTATTTTGCCTTGACCGCATAGATGGTGCCGGTGCCGTCATAGACAATGAATGAGCCTTCCTTGTAGCTGTTCTTGCCTGATGGTCCGAGCGGTGCTTCGGGCTGTGCCTCCCAGGAGTCGGCAATCACATTGTAGCGCCAGAATTCGTTTTTGTAGCCCTTGAGCAGGTAGACGAAATCGCCCTGCGGGGTGCGGACATAGGTCATCTTGGTGCCGCCCTTGAGCGGTTTGCCGGTCGGACCGGGCGGAACATCCTTTTTTGACTCCCAGGTGTCAAGCCAGGCATCATAGCGGAAAAAGCCGAAGGTGGAGTAGCCCTTGGTCGCATAGAGGTAGCGGATGCCGTCACTGCAGAGGGCACCACCCTTGTAAACCGCCTTGTTGGCGGTGCCGGGCGGGATGTTGTCCAGAACAGACCAGGAGTCCTGCTCAATGTCATAGGCGAGGAAGTCGTTGGTCTTGTTGCCGCGCAGGATATAGACGCGGTTGCCAAGCAGGGCAATGGCACCACCATCCTTGACCGGTTTGCCGGATGTTCCGGTCGGAAGCGGGGTGAGTTCCTGCCAGCCGGGATGAAGCAGGGTGCGGACCCAGACCGTCTTGCTGAAGCGGTCATTATAGGGTTCATTGTCGCCGGTGAGCCGGGTGGAGCAGGCAACGGTGTAGGTGCCGCGGCCGGCATTCCAGGTGCGGAAGGTGAGCAGTGCGGTGTCACCCGGGGCAATGGTGGTAATGACCGCGGAGTCGGTAAAGACCGGTGTCGTGCCCTGCAGCACGGAAAAGAACGCCTTGAAGTTCGCCTCAGTGAAGGTGCCGAAGTTGACAATCTGAACCTGCGGAGTTAGCGGTCCTGGGGGAACAGTGTCGGCGGGTGACAGGATGGCGGTTACGCCGACATCGTGACTCGGGGTGCGGACAGTGACCGTGGAGTTGATGCGGTCATTTTCCGGATTGAGGTCGCGCGGTGCGCTGACCCAGAGGGTGGTGGTGAAGGTGCCGGCAGGGGTGGCGAGCCAGGAGGAGAAGCTGATGGTGTCGGTCTGACCGGGGTTCAGGCGATGAGTGACTGAGTCGGTGTAGAGCGGGGAGCCGAAAAATGAGATTTCAAACCAGGCTTTGAGGTTGACCGCCTGAGGAGCAAGGTTGGCGATTACTCCCTGAGGGATGACAGTGGTCGTTTCCATCACTACGCCCGCCGGTGCCAGAATGGCAATGGCGGCGACATCGTTGTAAAAGGGCGGGCGGACAAATACCCGGCGGCTGGCGGTGTCGTTTTCCGGATTCAGGTCATCGGGCAGGCGGGTCTGAAACCGGACAGTGACGATCCCGGCGGTGTCCGCACGCCAGGAGCGGAAGTTCACTGTTGCCGAATCGCCGGCGTTGAGGTTCGTGACATAGAAGCTGTCACGGTAGGCGGTGCCGATCTCGCAGACGGTCCAGAAGGAGGCGGTGCCGACCGACGGGTTGTAAACCCGGCAGGCAGGGGTGATGCTGGAGGCGGAGTCAACGGTGTCGGCCGGCGTCAGGATCCGGAGGATGCCGACATCGGTTGCCCGGCGCTCGGCGGTGATGGTGAAGTTGTCAATGACAAACCACTGGATTGCGGTTGATTCACCGAGGCAGGCAAAGGCAATCCGGACCCCGCGGCGGTTGGTTGCCCAGCTGAGGTCATAGGTCACCAGACCGGGTTCAATCGTTCTGCCGGTAAGGTCGGCGATTTCAATTGTGAATGGACCGGAGTCGACGGCGCCGTAAATCCGGACATCGGAGATGCCGGTTCCGGGCTGAATGCCGAGGGAACAGCGGAGGGTGATGTTGTAGCAGCCGGTGAAGTCAAGATAGGGTGTGATCAGCCAGTCGTCAATCTCCTCTTCACTGCCGGTGCCGAGTGCGGCATACGGGGTCGGGTTTGCAGACCAGGGGTTGAAGCCCAGATCCGGGGCACGGTGCCAGTCGTTTCGGGAGGTGTCACCGCGGAATTCAATCGTCCAGCCGGCAGGCGGGTTGACCGTTGACCAGGTGCCGTTGAAGTTTTCGGTGATGATGGTCTGCTGGGCAGCGACCGGCAGGGAGATTGCGAACAATATCAGCAACGGGATAAATGGGGGTAATTGCACTACCTTTCTTTTCATTTAAAGCCTCCTTTGGTGCCCAGCAACCGGAGCGTCAAATATTAATGCCGGGAGCGCCGCTCCGGGCTGATGAGCAGTTAACTTTTCAGCGCCGCCATAATATGATAAGCCGGTTTTTTAATTTGTCAATAAAATGGAATAAAAGGAATAGGTCTGATTTGATTTTCTCACAATTATCGGGTATGATTAGCAGCTTGTGAAAGAAGGAAAATTTCCGCCGGTGAAAATTAAGCCGTATTATTGTAAGGTTGCAGGTTTCAACCGTGGTTAATGATTTCAACTCTAAGCAGGAGGAACAATAATGAAGATTTTCATTGACTCAGCCGATATTCGTGAGATTCAGGAGGTGGCGGGCTGGGGAATCCTTGACGGCGTGACCACCAATCCGACACTGGTCAGGAAGACCGGCCGACCGTTCCGGGAGTGTGTGGCTGAGATTCTCAGGGTGGTGGATGGTCCGGTATCGGTGGAGGCGATCGCTCCGGATGCGGAGGGTATGGTCCGGGAAGCGGAGGAGTGGGCAAGACTGGACCCGGCAAAGGTAACAATCAAGATTCCGATGGGGATCGAGGGGCTGAAGGCGGTGCGCGAGCTGGCACGCCGGCAGATCATGACCAATGTGACACTCGTTTTTTCCCCGAATCAGGCACTTTTAGCCTGCCGTGCCGGTGCGACCTTCATCTCGCCGTTCATCGGCAGACTGGATGACATTTCCCATGACGGAATGGAACTGGTGCGGGATATTGCCGCAATGATTGAATACTATGATTTTGCCACGCAGGTGATCGCCGCCAGTATCCGCCATCCGCTCCATGTGATTGAGGCGATGCGGGCAGGCGCTCATATCGCCACCATTCCCTATGATGTGTTGAAGAAGATGGTGCAGCATCCATTGACCGATGCCGGGATCAAAAAGTTCTATGAGGATTATCAGCAGATTCCGAAGGGTAAGGAGGGTTAATGCCGATTGTTGATTCCAGGACCGGTCAGGTAAGAAAAACCTATACCGCGGCCGAGCTGATTCAGGCGGCAAATCTGATGCGTGGTTACAATCTGATTGCGCTGTGTGCCGCCGGTTCCGGCCATGCGGGCGGGACGCTGTCAATCATGGATATCACCGCCGCCCTCTATCTTCAGGTTGCCCGGCATGACCCGCAGAATCCGTTCTGGGAGGACCGGGACCGGATTATCTGGTCAACCGGCCATAAGGCGCCCGCGCTTTACCTCGGGCTGGGGATGGCGGGTTATTTTCCGGTTGAGGATGTGGTGCGACTGCGCAAGCTTTATGCTCCGTATCAGGGACATCCCCACTGGCTGAAGCTGCCCGGGGTGGAAATTTCCTCCGGTTCGCTCGGGCAGGGGCTTTCGGTGGCGGTCGGGATTGCCCTTGCCGCCCGGCTCGACCGCAAGAGTTACCGGGTCTACTGTATCACCGGTGACGGCGAGCATCAGGAGGGGCAGATCTGGGAGGCGGTGATGGAGGCGGGTGCCTTTCACCTGGACAATCTCTGCTGTATCCTCGACAAGAACCGGCTGCAGATTGACGGCTGGGTCAAGGATGTGATGAATATTGACCCGATTGCGGACAAGTACCGTTCCTTCGGCTGGCATGTGATTGAGATTGACGGCCATAACATGCATCAGATTCTCTCCGCATTTGACAAGGCGGCTCAGCACCGGGGTCAGCCGACGGTGATCATCGCCCATACGACCAAGGGTAAGGGTGTCTCCTTCATGGAGAATGTCGCCGGCTGGCACGGCAAGGCACCGAATAAGGCAGAGATGGTCAAGGGACTCCAGGAGCTCGGACTGCACTACCGGATTGATTATGAGAAACTGCTGAAGAAGGCGGAGGAGTATCAGGCAGAGGCAAGCGCCCAGCTGATGGCAAAGGTGCCGAAGTTCTCCCGGGACTATTTCTGGAACCGGCAGGAGAAAATGAAGGTGGAGATGAAGGCAACCCGGTTCGGATTCGGTGAGGCGCTGGAGGAGCAGGGCGATGATCCGCGGGTCTGCTGTATCGGGGCGGACATCTCGAGCTCCATTACCATCTCCCGGTTCTATGAGAAGCATCCGGAGCGGATGGAGCGCTGGATTTCAGTCGGCATTGCGGAACAGTCGGGAACCAATGTTGCCGCCGGGCTGGCAAAGGAGGGGAAACTGCCGGTATTCGGCACCTATGGCGTCTTTGCCGCGGGCAGAAATCTGGATCAGCTGCGGACCACGGTCTGCTACGGCAACTTCAATGTCCTGATCGCCGGTGCCCATGGCGGGGTTTCGGTCGGGCCGGACGGCGCCACCCATCAGGCGCTCGAGGATCTGTTCCAGATCTGCGGACTGCCGAATATGCATGTCTGCGTGCCGGCGGATGCCCTGGAGACCAAGCGGGCGACAACCCATCTCCTGTTTGAAATCAAAGGTCCGAAGTACATCCGGTTTGCCCGGGAAGCGACACCGGTCGTTACAAACGAGCGGACACCGTTTGTGTGGGGGATGCCCAATGTCTACCGTTACCGGGGTGAAAAGGAGCTGTTCATTGATGCCTTTGAGGTGACAACCGCGGACCGTTATGAGAATGAGAAGGAGCAGCTGACGATTGTCGCCTGCGGACCGATGGTGCCGGAGGCGCTGCGTGCCGCCTGGATCCTGAAGGAGGATTTCGGGATTGAGACCCGGGTAATCAATCTCCATACACTCAAGTCACCGTCAACCCATCCGCATGAGACGATTCCCAACCAGAGGTATCTTGTCCAGGCAGCCCTGGAGACCGGAGTGATTCTGACCGCTGAGGAGCATCAGATTGGCGGGCTGGCAAACCGGGTTTCCTATGTCCTGCACACGGCACCGGAACTGTATGGCAAGCCGGTGGCATTCGGAGCCATCGGTGTCAAAGACCGGTTTGGCGAGTCAGGTCAGCCGTGGGAGCTGATGTGGGAATTTGAGGTTTCCGCCGAGCATATTGCCGCCAGGGCACGGGAACTGCTGGCGCTGGTGCAGCAACCAGTGGTTGCGGCGCGGGAGGCTAAAACCGGAGGGGCAAGAAAGCGGACTCCAACCCGGAAGTCCCGGGTGAAAAAGGAAAAGAGCGAATAGAGAGGAGGCGGTATGCGACTGGCAAACCGGATGGAACGGCTGGGCACTGAAACCGCCTTTGATGTGCTCTGCCGGGCAAAGGAGCTGGAGTGCAGCCGGACTGTGATCCATCTGGAGATTGGCGAGCCCGATTTTGCCACTCCCAGGCACATCGTGGAGGCAGCAAAGCAGGCGCTGGATGAGGGCTGGACCCATTACGGTCCTTCTGCCGGACTGCCTGAGCTCCGGGAGGCGATTGCGGACTATGCCGGCAGGATGCGGGGGGTGAAGTTCTTTCCCGAGCAGGTGGTGGTGACGCCGGGTGCCAAGCCGGTGATGGCGTTTGCAATCATGGCGCTGGTGGACACGGGTGATGAGGTGATTTATCCCAATCCCGGCTTTCCGATCTATGAATCAATGATTGAATACATGGGTGGCAGGCCGGTGCCGGTACGGTTGCGGGAGGAGCGTAATTTCCGGCTGGATGCCGAGGAGCTGGCGCAGATGGTCAACAGCCGGACCAAGCTGATTGTGATCAATTCGCCGGCAAACCCGACGGGCGGTGTGCTGACCCGTGAGGACCTGCGGCTGATTGCCGATACCGCACTGAAGCACAATGTCTGGATTCTGGCGGATGAGATTTATTCCGAGATCGTTTATGATCACCCGTTTGAGTCCATTGCCCAGTTCACCGATGTCCATCCCCGGTTGATCATCCTGGACGGTTTTTCCAAGACCTTTGCCATGACCGGCTGGCGCATCGGCTATGGAATCATGCCCAGGGATATGGCGGAGAAGATGGCGCGGATTGAGACCAATATCAACTCCTGTACCGCTACTTTTATTCAGCGTGCCTGTCTGGCAGCACTTCAGGGGCCGAAGGAACCGGTTGAGCAGATGGTGGCGGAGTTCAAGCGGCGCCGGGATTTTATCGTTGACGGACTCAACCGCCTGCCCGGATTCCGCTGTCTCAAGCCGCAGGGTGCCTTCTATGTATTTCCCAATATCGAGGGCACCGGCATGGACTGCAAGGTGCTGGCGGACCGGCTGCTGGAGGAGGAGGGCGTTGCCTGTCTTGCCGGGACCTGTTTCGGCAAATTTGGTGACGGCTTTCTCCGGTTCAGCTATGCCAACTCGATTGAAAATATCGGCGCCGCTCTGGAGCGGATCGCACAGTTTCTGAAGCGGAACCGTTAGTCAGTCGGCGCCAGCAGGGTTCGGCGGCAGGCCGAAAGAAAGTTCAAGCAGGTCTCGGTTTTATAATCCGGATAGGTCCAGGGCAGAGGCTGATAACTACCCTGATGAAAGATCAGCGTAACTTCCGCATATACCTTCGGGGTCAGGGCGATCCGGTGGGAATAGCCCTTGGTGGTGGCAAGCACCAGGTTGTGAAGGGTCAGAATACCCGGATCAAGATTGAGCCGGCGCTTACCATTTTCATCCCGGAACCGGTCCTCAATTTCCATTGTTTTGTCCTTAAGCTGGCTTAACTGGTAAGGCAGAACCGGTGGTTCAAAAAGAAGCCACTGGCGGACCAGGCCCGGACCCATTTCCGGTTCATAATAGCGGGAGAAGTTCCAGCTGATGACCGGGCTGCGGAGCAGGATCGGACCGAAGATATGATTCAGTTCCGGTTCGACGGTATTGATCAGTCCCGGCTGGCGGGCAAGGACCGCCAGAACCAGCCGGGCAGGTTTGGTCATCAGCCCGCGAGTTATTCAGATTCCGGTTCCCGGGCGGCGAGAAATCCGCCCAGCTCCTCAAGCCGGGGCAGCTCATCAAGCGATTCCAGACCGAAGTAGCGCAGAAACTCCCGGGTGGTGCGATAGAGAAACGGGTTGCCAGGACGATGTGCCCGGCCCGCAGTGACAATCAGTCCCCGCTCGAGCAGGGTCAGCAGGGGTGCGGAGCAGTCCACCCCGCGCAGCTGTTCAATCTCGGGCCGGGTGATCGGCTGTTTGTAGGCGATGATTGCCAGTACCTCCAGCGCGGCAGCGGACAGACGCTGGATCCGGGTGTGGGCATAAAGTCTGCGGATCCAGTCGGCATATTCCGGCAGGGTATAGAGCTGATAACCCTGGGCGACGCGGGAGATGCGGAAGGCTCTGCCGGTTTCGGCATAAGTCTGATTGAGCCGGTCAATCGCTTCCCGAACGGCGGTATCATCGGCACCGGTGATTTCTGTCAGCCGGGCAAGGGTAACCGGTGCATCAGCAGCAAAAAGCAGCGCCTCAATTACCGGTTCCAGCGGCTGAGCCACCGGTTCAGTCTTTTCTGCCGGTTCCGGATACTCCATGATTATGACTCCCGGGTAAGGCGGAAGCGGGCGAGCAGGGCGGTAATCGCCAGCCGGAGCTGGGAGCGACGCAGAAAACAGGTAAGCCGGGTGGCGTTGAGGGCAAACGCCTCAAGGTGAATCTGTGCCTGATGAAGAGTGTCAAGAGTGCCCGAGATGATTTCCGGATCGTTGCCGACCCCGGGTCCGACGAGCGAGACCGAAGCCAGGTCATCAGCGATATCCAGTTTCGCCGCCCGGACCTCATTCAGCAGTCCGGTCAGGATTTCCTCGGTCCGTTTCCGGTCCGGTTCCGGAATGATGAAGGAAAGGTCAAAGCGGTTGTTGTGGGCGATGCCGTGGCTGAAGAACAGAACCGGAATCCGGGCGGCAGCGAGCCGGGTGATGACCTGATGGAGACAGCGCTGTTTTTTCGTCACATCAATCAGAGTGATCCGGGCAAGTTTGTGCTGATGGGCAATTGCCCGGACAAACGCCTTTTCCATCTTTACCATTCTTTTTTCCACGACCATGGTACCTCGCTTATGGTTAAATGATGAGCTGATTTTTAAGGGCACGCGGTATTTTTCCGCCAGGGCGCAGGCGCGGGGGTGAATTACCTCCGAGCCGGCCTGAGCAAGTTCTGCCAGTTCGGTAAAGGTGATTTCCTTAAGATGCCGGACCGCAGGAAACTCAAACGGGTTTTCAGTGAAGATGCCGTCAACATCCTTGTAAAATTCACACATATCAGCCCGGAGCGCAGCCGCCAGCGCCACAGCGGTCACATCCGAACCGCCCCGGCCCAGGGTAGTAATTTCCCGCTCCTCGCTCATACCCTGAAAGCCGGCGACGATCGGAATTCTGCCTTCCCGGAGCGCATCGGTGATCCGGAACAGACGGATTTCCTGAATCCGGGCGTCGGTGTGAAACCGGTCGGTGATGATGCCCACCTGCGAGCCGGTAAAAGACTGGGCTTCAATCCCGTAGCCCATGATTGCCAGTGCCAGCAGCGCCATCGTCTGGCGTTCGCCGGCGGTCAGAAGCATGTCCAGCTCCCGCGGGTTGGGTTTGGGGTTGACCGCACAGGCAAGCTCCAGCAGCCGGTCAGTGGTTTCGCCCATGGCAGAGACAACCACGACAATCCGGTCGCCGCGCCGGCGCCGGGCAACGATCCGCCGGGCAACATTTCTGATCCGCTCAATGTCCGCAACTGAGGAGCCACCGTATTTCTGGACGATCAGTGCCATCTTCAGATGGTTTTCAGCCAGCGCCCGATCCGGCGGGCAGCGGTCCTGAGCCTTTTTTCATCAGCAATCAGGGCAAAGCGGACATACCCTTCGCCATGTCTGCCAAAACCGGCACCGGGTGCTGCCACCACCCGGCAGTTCTCAAGCAGGGCAAGGACAAAGGCAAAGGAGCGGGAGCCGTTTGCCTGGTGCTGCCAGCGCTCAGGCAGCCGTGCCCAGAGATAGAAGGTGGCGCGGGGTGGTGTCAGCTGCCAGCCGGCGGACTGAAGCGCCTGGACAAAGACCTTCATCCGCCGGGCATAGGTGTGCCGTACCGGTTCGGCGAGTTTGCGGCAATTCTGCAGCGCCCAGGCGGCAGCATCCTGAACCGCACCAAACGGTCCGGAGTCAACATTCTGCTTGATTTTCAGCACTGCCTTCAGGATATCCGGATTACCGACCGCCATCCCGATGCGCCAGCCGGGAATGGAGAAGGTCTTGGCAAGGGAGTGGAGTTCAACTGCACAGCTTCGGGCATCAGGAACCTGGAGGATGCTGGGCGGTGGTGTCTCAAACCAGAGTTCGGAGTAGACATTGTCATTGATGACATAGAAGCCGTGCCGGAGTGCGAGCCGGATCAGCTCGTGATAAAATTCCAGTGGTGCGACCGCGGCGGTGGGATTACTGGGAAAGTTCAGACACAGCAGTTTGAGCCGGGGTCCGAGCCGGTCAATGAGATTGAGATCAGGCAGGAAACCGTTTTTTTCCTCCAGCGGAATTGAGACCGGGGTGGCACCGGCAAGCAGGGTGTTGTTAAAGTAAACCGGATAGCCGGGATCGGCAACCCCCACCCGGTCACCATCACCACAGAGCGCCCAGATGAGATGAGCAGCACCCTCCTTGGAGCCGATAAGCATGAGCACCTCATTTTCCGGATTGAGCCGGACCCCGAAGCGCTGCTGATACCACTCGGCAACCCGGGTGCGGACAGACAGCTTGCCCGCATAGGTGGGATAGCGGTGGTTGGCGGGCTGATTCAGCGCTTGGCGCAGCCGGGCAAGCAGCGCCCGGGCGGGCGGCAGGTCCGGATTACCTTCGCCCAGGTCAATGAGTCCGCGCCCCAGCTGTGCCTTGAGCCGGTCCAGTTCGGAAAAAAGATAGGGCGGAATGCGGTTCAGGCGCAGGGCAAAAATTTTTTCCATTGGTCAGGGACAGATGTTGCCGGCGGAATTCCTGCCGGTGCTGGTTTGATATCCTTTAACTGCTCCATGTCTGTCCGGTTAGATTTTTACCGTTCCGGGACGAAAAGTCAATATGATGTCCGCACCGTTGCTTTACAGCTGAAGCAGTTTCAGCCCGGAATCGGGTTCAAGCTGGCGGACGAGCTTTTCTCTGCCGGGAATGACTGCGATTTCACAGGTGGCGGCGACCCTGCCCGCAAACAGATGACCGGAATAGGTGGTCAGCCGCCGGTTACTGATGACCGCATGGAGATGGAGCACCGGGTTCTTTTCACTCCAGGCGATATTGCCCACCAGCGTGCAGATTTCATACTCTCCCGGAAAATGACGGCGGTAGTATTTTCTGGTCTTGAGGTCATAGCAGCCCAGGTCCAGTTCACTACCGGCGCCCAGTCCGATGACAAGTCCGGACTTCAGTTTCAGCTTCCGGACAAACTGCTCCAGCGCGGGTATGATCTCCTCATTCCGCTCCAGTCGGAGCTGGTAATAACTGCCATTTTTCCGATATCTCATTTTTCCTCCTGTTTCTTCGTCACCTTCCGACTTTTTTTCTTCTTAATAAAACGGCACTGGGGATAGCCGGAGCAGGCGATGAATCTGCCGAACCGGCCCTGGCGTTCGACGAGCGGTTTGCCGCACTGGGGACAGTTCTCCTCCAGCTGGCGCGGTGGCGGCTTGGGTTCGCGCTTGATGTAGCTGCAGTCGGGATAGCCGGAGCAGGCGATGAATCTGCCGAACCGGCCCTGGCGTTCGACGAGCGGTTTGCCGCACTGGGGACAGTTCTCCTCCAGCACTTTGGGTTCGGTTTTCTGGACATATTCACACTGCGGATAATCGGTACAGGCGATGAACTTGCCATATCTGCCCCAGCGTTCCACGAGCGGTTTGCCACATTTGGGACACTTTTCCTCCAGTTCGCGGGCAAGGTCCTCCCGGATTTCCGGGGTGGCGGCAAGCGCCTGATCCAGATCCGCCTTGAATGGCTGGTAAAACCGGGCGACCACCTGGCGCCAGTTTTCAACCCCTTCCTCAATCAGGTCAAGCTGTTTTTCCATTTCCCGGGTGAAGCCGATTTCAAAGATGTTGGCAAAGCGCGGGATGAGGATGTCGTGGACAATCATTCCCAGTTCTGTCGGCACCAGTCTGCCCTGCTGGCGTTCAATATATTTGCGTTCGAGCAGGGTGGGGACAATGGTGGCATAGGTTGAAGGCCGGCCGATGCCGTTGATCTCGAGCCGTTTGATCAGGGTCGCTTCGGTGTAGCGGGGTGGCGGCTGAGTCCACTTCTGCTCCGGGATGAGTTCAGTCAGCTGAACCGGTTCACCCGGTTTCAGTTCCGGCAGGCTTTTCTCCTTTTCCGGTTCACCATACACCTGTTCGAAGCCGGGAAACAGACTTTTGATGCCTTCAGCCCGGAAGGTGAATCTGCCGCCACTGACCAGCAGTTCAGTCTGCTGATAGACCGCATCTGCCATCTGGGAGGCAAGAAACCGGCGGTAGATCAGACTGTAGAGCTTGAACTGGTCCGGAGTCAGAAATTCCCGGACCGATTCCGGGGTCAGTTCCGGTCTTGTCGGCCGGATCGCCTCATGAGCACCCTGAGTGCCCTTCCGGTCCGGATAGCGGCGCGGAGTTTCGGGCAGAAACCGGCTGCCATAATTTTCGGCAATGAGCCGGCGGGTGGTCTCGATCACCTCTTCTGCGGTCCGGAATGAGTCGGTGCGGGGATAGGTGATCAGACCTACCGTCTCCTTTTTCAAATCCACCCCTTCAAACAGCTGCTGGGCAATCTGCATCGTCCGGCGCGAGCTCATGCCCAGCGTCTGGCCCGCCTCCTTGAGCAGGGTGGCGGTGACAAAGGGCGGAAGCGGTTTTTTGTGCTTTTCCCGGACATTAACCTTTTCAATCCGGAAAGTTGCATTGAGACAGCCGGCGCGCACCGCCTCGACCTCGGCGGCGCTCGCAAGCCGCACATTGGCACCGTCAATCTTCACCAGCAGGGCTTCAAAGTTTGCCCCGCTGGTGGTGGTGAAAATTGCCCGGATGAGCCAGTATTCCTGAGGGGTAAATTTCCCGATCTCCCGTTCCCGCTCCACCAGGATCCGGAGTGCCACGGTCTGGACTCTGCCGGCAGACTTGCCCGCCCGGACCGTCTGCCACAGCAGTGGTGAAACGAGATAGCCGACGAGCCGGTCCATCACCCTGCGCGCCCGGTGGGAGTCCACTTTGCGCAGGTCGATTTCGCCCGGGGCGTTAAATGCGGCGGTGATGCCCTTCGGGGTGATCTCATAAAAGAGCACGCGCCGGATTGGGGCACCGTTTTTGATCTCCTGCGCCACCGAATAGGCGATCGCCTCTCCCTCCCGGTCCGGGTCGGTGCCGAGATACACCGTCTTTGCCTGACGGGCAGCAGACTTCAGTTCATTGATCACCGGTGCCTTGCCCCGGATCCGGATGTATTCCGGTTCGAATCCGTTTTCAATGTCCACCCCGAGCCGGGATTTGGGCAGATCGGCAATGTGTCCCTTTGATGAGAGCACGCGCAGTCTGCCCCTGAGCAGACGGGTGATGGTGTGCGCCTTGGTTGGCGATTCAACAATCAGCAGGTCCTTTTTTCTTGACATCCGGGGTTTGAGGATAGCCGAAAGTGGTTAAAAGTCAATCTCGTTGCGGCGGTTCGCAGATTATCACCACCGCTGCTGCATAATCCTTAAGATGGGTCAGACTCAGGTGGACGGTGCGTCCTGCCAGGATCTCCTTTGCCCGGCCGGTAACGCGGATTGAGGGCCGGCTGCGCTCATTGTCGCAGATTTCGATTTCCTGCCAGGAGATCGCACCCCGGAGTCCGGTGCCGAGCGCCTTGGAGAACGCCTCCTTGGCGGCAAACCTGCCGGCATAGGAGGGGTATTTGTCATCAAGCTTCTCACAGAAGGCGATCTCTGCCGGGGTAAAAATCCGGCTCTGAAACCGGCTGCCGAACCGCTCGAGCGCCTGCTGGATCCGCGCCACCTCAATCAGATCAATGCCGATACCGAAGATCACGGTCAGCGGTTCAGATTCTCCACAATCGGCACCAGCTCCAGGATGTCATTGATCTCATAATCGGCACCGGAGTTGATGGTGCCGAATGAGTCGCCATACCGGGCAAACACGGTGATCATCCCCAGCTCCTTGGCGCCGACGATATCCCGCTCGGCCCAGTCACCGACCATGATCGCCTCGCGGGGCTGAACCTCCAGAAGCTCAAGCGCCTTCTCAAACGGCTCCCGTGCCGGTTTGCGTTTACCGGTATCATCAAAGGTAACAACAACATCAAAGAACCGGTCAACATTGAGCGAGACAAGCCGCATCCAGACCTGAAGCCGGGGTGCATCTGAAATTACCGCCAGTTTCAGACCCATGCGGAAGAGGCGGAGCAGGGCAAGGTGGACATGGGGGTAGGGGACGAGCGCCCCTTCCCGTGCCCGGCGATAGGCGATGATACCGCTGGCGAGAATCCGGTAGTCAATATAGCCGAGCACCTGAACGAGAAAGTCGTTGAAAACCTCCTGATATTCAATCCCCTTGGCTTCGTAGATTTCGTAGATCTTCCTCTTTGCCGCCTCCGGGGTCAGGTCCAGTCCGGCGTCAATCATCGCCATCACCGCCGCATCAACCGCCGCCTCCTTCCATTTGTTGAAGTCCACAAGCGTATTGTCAACATCAAAGACCACCGCCTTCACCATAATCTCACCGCCGGAAACGGGGTTTGAGCCGGTCATAGGTGGTGCGCAGATGCTCGCTCACCACCTTGGTCTCACCGAGCAGGGGCATGAAATTGGTATCACCCTGCCACCGCGGCACAATGTGAAAATGGAGATGTCCAGGAACACCGGCACCGGCAACCGCTCCGAGGTTGGCGCCGATGTTGAACCCCTGCGGTTTGTACTCCCGTTTCAGCGCCCGGACACACCGTTTGATCAGGGCAAGCAATTCAACTGCCTCTTTTGGTTTGAGCAGTTCAATGCTGGCGGTATGGCGCAGTGGTGCGACCATCAGATGGCCGCTGTTATAGGGGAAACGGTTCATGACGACGAAGGCGGTTCTGCCCCGGAAAAGCACGAGGTTCTCCCGGTCATTTCTGCATTTTTTGAGCTGGCAGAACAGACACCCGCCCTGTTCACAGGCAGGATTTTTCATGATGTATTCGGCACGCCAGGGTGCCCAGAGCCGTTCCATCAATCAGCCGAAAAGCCGGAGCTGCTGACCCTTTTCGCCCGGTTCGGGCTCAAAGGTGACCCTGCGGGTGCCGGGCAGGACCTGAACGGTGCCGAAGACACCGTCAAACCCGGGCTCAACCGTAACCTCACCCCGGCGCATCCGGTCAATCCCCTCCGCAATCTTCTCCCCGAAGCGGGCAATCTCTGCAACCGGCACATCCATCAGGATCTCAAACTCCGGTCCGAGACCTTTAATCATCTCCTCATACTTCTTGGCGACGCCGGCGGTGTCCCTTCCCTGCTCCAGCGCCTCGGCGATGATCTCCTCCAGCGGCACCAGGTGCTTGAACGGAATCATATCTTTGGGCACCTCCTCCGGCTTGCGGTCTGCCAGCTGTTCAACCCGGTGCAGAACACCGATTGTCAGCTTCCGGCCGCAGACCGGACAGACATCGCCCGAGAGGGTGGACTCGCCCGGTGCGAGCCGGATACCGCAGTTACGGTGGCCATCGTAGTGATACTTGCCTTCCTCGGGAAAGAACTCAATTGTAAACAGCAGCCGGCTTTTGTCCCTGTTCTTCAGCACCTCCCGGATAGTGTCGTAATTGAGGTCGCAGTCAAACACATTCGCCTCCCTTCCCAGCCGGCTCGGAGAATGGGCGTCGGAGTTGGAGATCAGGGTCTTTTTATCCAGTTCCGAAAGCCGCCAGTTCATCGGCGGGTCGGATGACAGTCCGGTCTCGACCGCAAACACCTCATCCGCCATGTCACCGAAGCAGTCGGTGAAGGAGTCGAATCCGGAGTTGGCGCCATAAAGAGAGAACCACGGCGTCCAGATGTGGGCAGGAACAATAAACGCCCGGGGTTCCAGCTCCAGAATCCGCGCCACCATGTCCCGGCAGGAGATGCTGACACTGGGCCGGCCATCGGCATCAAGCTTGCCGTAACCGGCAAGCATTTCTGCGACCCGGGCTGCACTCTCCAGACTGGGAACGAAGATCAGATTGTGCACCCGGCGGAGTCTGCCGTTCCAGGAGTAGATATTATTCACCTCGGTGTTGATGATGAAATGAACATCATCGTAAAGATAAAGGCCGTTGCCTCCATCCTTCAGGTGCTGGCTGAGCGACGCAAAATATTCCGGATGGGTGAAATCACCGGTTGCGACCAGTCTGATCCCCTTCTGCTTTGCTGCCCGGGCGATTGCGGGAATGTCCATATCGGAACTGGTTGCCCGGGAGAAACGGGAATGGATATGGAGATCGGCAATGAAGCGCACGGCTTATTTTAATTTCTTTCCGGCGGATTGCAAATCCGGCGTTGGGTGCCGGCGCGGCTTTTCCGCTACCACCATCATTCGCACCGAGAAGGGGTTTACCGGCAGAAAGGTGCCGTGATGAAAGAAACGGGAACGGCTGAAACCCGTCCGCTCCAGCGCCTGCCGGACCTCGTCAATCGTATATGCCCGCTCCTGGTGAATTTCCTCATATTTTTCACCGGTGGTGCCGTCCGGCAGTTTCTCCCAGAAGACCAGCCTGAGGGTGGAGAGCATGGTCTGGCGGTCAAACCGGCACTGCCAGATCGAGACGATCTCCTCGTTCTCCCGGGTGAGCGTCCGGCTGCCCCACTGCTTTTCCAGTCCGTAAACGGTGTTCAGGTCAAAGACAAAAAGCCCGCCCGGCACCAGCGCCTGATAAACACAGGCAAAACAGCGCTCCAGCTCCTCCTCGGTCAGCAGGTAGTTGATGCTGTCATAAAGTGATATTGCCGCATCTACCGGCTCAGGCAGAGTAAAATTCCGGATGTCGGCGTTAATCACGGTGATCGGCAGATCGCCCTTCTTTGATTCCAGCACCGCCAGCATCTCGGCCGAGCGGTCAATGCCGATCACCTGATAGCCGCGGCGGGCAAAAAGGACGGTCGGAATCCCGGTGCCGCAGGCAAGATCAAGCAGTTTCTTCGGCTGGCGCCGGAACCGTCTGAAGATCCGCTCAACATAATCCACCCATTCCGGATAGTCAACATACTTCTCCATGAACCGGTCATAATAGCGGGCAAACCGGACAAAGGGCAGGGGCATCCTCAATCATAGATAACCGCATTATTCCAAAAGTCAAAGCCAGAGGACGGTCCGGTAAGGCACGGATAAAGTGCAAAGTGCAAAATGTGCAGAGATGGATTTCTCCATTCCGCTTTGCTTCAGTCGAAATGACTCCCCCCTTTGTCATTCCGAGCGAGCCGAAGGCGAGCCGAGGAATCCCTTGACCCTTCAGGTCATTCCGAGCGGAGTCGAGGAATCTCTTTCACAATGCAAAGTGCAAGGCGGAGAGATTTCTCGACTCCGCCTCGCTATCGCTCGGCGTCGCTCGAAATGACTTTCCTTTTTTGTCATTCCGAGCGAGGCGCAAGCCGAGTCGAGGAATCCCTTTACTAATGCAAAGTGTAAAATGTAAAATGCAGGGCAGGGATTTCTCCGCTACGGTCGAAATGACTTTGCCTCCCTGATCATTCCGAGCGTAGTCGAGGAATCGCTTTGACAGTGCAGAGTGCCGGGTGTAAACCGGTCCGGTTTATCATCGCAGCGGGTTGACTTCTGTACTCCGGTCCGGCATCATAGAATATGAGCCCCAGTCTGCGGGAGAGTCTTTATACCTTCGGCTATATGCTCTGCGGTGCGGTTGCGGGCTGGCTCAACTGGCGGCTGGTGCCCTTCGGAACCAGGATGCCGGTTCTGCCTTTTCTGGCGGTCGGCATCGCCGGCGGGCTGATTTATGCGGGAATGCGGCTGCGCGGGTTCGGCTTCGGGCTGATGATGGTGGTTCTGCTCTTCTTTGTCCAGCTGGCACTGACACCGCCCCTGCGTCTGGGTTCAATTGTCCGGGCGGCAATGTGGGCGTTTCCGGTCGGCAGCTCCTTTCTTCTCTCCGCTCTGCTGTTTAAACTCCTGAACCGGTTCAAACCCCTCAGGTTTCTGCTCATGGCGCTTTTTGTCGGGCTCGGCTATGTGCTGGTAGCGGTGCTGTTCCGGCTGAGACTGCACCAGCCCGCCGATTTCGGCGGACTGAAGTGGCAGTTTCTTGCCGGTGCCCTGCTCGGCGGCGTGCTCGGTGTGCTGCTCGAGATGCTGGAGTATGTGTTTCCGCCCGAGCGCTATCACCGCTCGCAGTTTATTCTGCCCGAATAATGGAACTGCCGGTGATCTTGGACTGGCACTTCAACCGGTATCCGCTCTGGAAGGCAGAGGACATCTACAAGCTGATCTATCAGGGGGTGTTCGGGCCCGGACATCTTGCGGTGGAACGGGAGGAACTGGAGCAGGGGTTGAAGGCTGAACTCTCCCGGGTGCGGGGCTGTTTCACCGATGAGCCGGTCGAGCCGGTTGACCCGGAGGGGCTGCTGGTCAGGGTGAACCTCGCGCCGGTCGCCGGTTTGCCCGCAAAACAGCAGGCGCTGATTGCGGCGCTGATGACCACAATCCGGGAGTTTGTGCCCAGACCGGATCAGCTGCTGCCGAGACTGAGACAGGCGCGGGAGTGGTGTGCGGCGCACCTGCCGGCAGAAATGCCACGGCTGGAGGAGCTCATTCAGAAAAAGCCCGAACCGCCGGTCCACTCCGAACTCTACCGCCGGGTTTACCGGCCTGCCTACCGGCTCATCCTTGCCCGGCTGAGCCCGGTCTTCGGACAGAGCGGGTCAAGCGGACAGCGCTGACACTTTGGTTTGCGGGGCAGACAGATCGTCTGCCCCAGCGCAACCAGCAGCGGATTGAAATCAATCAAGCACTCTTCGGGCACAACCGCCATCAGTTTTCTTTCGGTCTCCGCGGGTTTCTCCGTCTTCACCAGGCCGAGCCGGTTGGCAATCCGGTGGACATGCGTGTCAACCGCAATTGCGGGGATTCCGAACCCGCGGGCAAGGACGATGTTTGCCACCTTGGGACCGACGCCGGGCAGTGCGAGCAGTTCCGGGCGGGACCGGGGCACATTCCCCTGATGCCGGGTGCTGATTACCACTGCCAGTTTTCTGAGCAGCCGCGCCTTGGTCCGGTAGAAACCGACCGGATAGATGAGCCGGCGGATGGTGAAAATGTCAAGTCTACACAGCGCCTGGGGATCGGGTGCGCTTTTCAGGAGCCGGTTGACCGCCTCGACCGTCACCTCATCCCGGGTCCGGGTGGAGAGGATTGCACCGATGAGCACCCGCCACGGGTCCTGATCCGGCATCCGGTGCACCGGTGCCCGGTGGAGGCGAACCGACCTTTTCAGCCGCTGGCAGATGGTGCGGATCAGCTGGGTCTTTTTCAGATGCCGAAAACCTTAAGCAGGGCGGTAAAGCCCATGGTCATGATCAGAGCGAGGCTGGCAACGGTAAAGAGCGGATGCCAGCGCAGGCTGGGTGGAACATCACCCGGTCTGCCCCTGCCATAGGTAACGAGTGTTGCCAAAAGTGCCAGCACCGCGGCGGCGATGGCAAGCGGCAGATGGGCAAGCAGTCTGACCGCCTTACCCTGACCGGTAAGCAGGGCGTTAAACAAAAGACCCAGACCGAGATTGGCAAGGGTGAGCAGAAAGTAGATCAGGGTGCGCTGACGCAGCCGGCGCAGGGGAAAGTCCCACTCGCCGAGCCGGGAAAGGGTAAGCTGGCCAATGGTCACCCCATAGCCGAGGGTCAGAAGGGCAAGAACCGGATGGATGTAACCATACCAGGGCATAGACCTGCCTTTAATTAAATAAAGCGGCCAACGGGAATCGAACCCGTGTAACCGGCTTGGGAAGCCGGGGCTCTACCCCTGAGCTATGGCCGCAACTTCTGTAATTTAATATAATCGCCACTCTGCCGAATGTCAAGCAGATGCACACACCGCCGGCGGAATAAGGGATTTCTCGACTCCGCCCTTCGGGCTGTGGTCGAAATGACCCTTCTCTTGTCATTCCGAGCGAGCCGAAGGCGAGCCGAGGAATCGCTTGTCCCTTCAGGTCATTCCGAGCGGAGTCGAGGAATCGCTTTCACAATGCAAAGTGCAAAGTGTAAGGCGGAGAGATTTCTCGACTCCGCCTCGCTATCGCTCGGCGTCGCTCGAAATGACGAAAAGAGGTGTCATTCCGAGCGAGGCGTCAGTCGAGTCGAGGAATCGCTTGTCCCTTCAGGTCATTCCGAGCGGAGTGGAGGAATCCAGTTCACAATGCAAAATACAAAGTGCAAAATGAAAACAGGGGAGCAGACCGCTTGACAGAAGGCGGGGGACGGGTTATTATTTTCAGGTGGCAGAGCCACCAAGAACAGCAGGCAAAGGCTGCAAAAATGAGGTAAGCATGAACTGTAAGAACACCAGCCTGCTTTTGGTCACCGCCCTGCTTTTCGCCCCCCCTGCTGGTAGCGCAGGGCACCAGCACCGTGCATTACTATCTGTATGAGTATCAGGATGAGGAAGGTAATCCGGAGGCGTCGATAATCGAAATTCACAGTGAAACGGTTGAATATCCACCCGAGCCGGAGTATGTTGATTATCGAAACATGGGTGGAGAGCGCATTGCCCGCTCCTGGATTGCGCTGAAGTGGGACTATCCAAGAATCAAATCGCAATGCGGTTCGCAGACAATATCGCCGTTTAATGAGTATATAAAGGTGACGGCAACCTGGGAAAAGTGGCTTGGCGAAACGATGAAGTCAAAGCGGGGTCCCCGTTCCGCTGCGGATGGTAATGGCGGTGAGGTGCACAAGTACTGGAACGGCGGGCACAATCCGTTTATCACCCAGCCGCCAACCTACTTTGAGCATCGTCAGTATGGCTCGCATCAGTGGCGCCGGGATGATGAAAACCCGATCAGAATCCAGACGCAGCGGATAAGAAAGGAGCCACCACCCCATGAGTAGCGGGATTTTCAACCGCGGCAGAGGCGCGCTCTGCGCCTCTGCCGTGCTGATCGCACTTTTTGCCGCCAGCGCGCTGGCTGGCGATACAATCTGGACCCGAAGGTATGACAGCGGACTGACCGACTGGTGCTCTGAGGTGGCGCTCAATTCAACCGGCAATGTTATAATCCTGGGAGAGGGAAGAACCAGTCAGGAGTCGGATACCGTGTGGATCAAACTGATATGTTACGACTCCGCTGGCGAGGAGCTCTGGGCGGTTGATTATGACAGCGATGCGATATATGACATGGGGTTCACGATCAGGATCGGTCCGGAGGATGAGATTGTGGTGGCAGGCATATATTCCTACGGACCGGTAGGTGGTGGTGAGGTGGTCAAGTTTGATGAAAGTGGTAATCTGCTCTGGGTCCGGCGACCGCAGGTCAGCGGCTATGATTATACCTATCTCTCCGGTGTTGCCATTGATGACTCCGGATATGTATATGTCAGTGGTTACTGCGGCTATAGCCGCTATCCGCCCCTGCCTGATGCCCTGATCATTAAATATAATCCGGAGGGCGAGGAGGTGTGGCGGCGGGTTTATAATCTGGATGGCGATTTTATGGAATATCCGAGTCATCTGCTCTTCGATGGCGATGGCAATTTAATCGCTGTTGGCACGGTCGGTGATGACTGGGAAACGCTGGATTATCTGATTATGAAGTTTACCCCTGACGGCGATACAGTCTGGACGCGCCGGGTTGATGTCCAGCCGGATGACGAGCCTGCTGGTGCGGTGATAACCGGGAGCAGTCTCTTTTTTGGCGGCTGGGACTGGATAGATGACCGGGCAAGACCGGCACTGGCAAACTTCAATCTTGAGACCCTGAGACCGGTATGGACAGCCATCTACTATCTGACTGATGATGCATTTTTCTATGATGTTGAAGCGGATTCGGCGGGCAATGTTATCGGTATCGGCCACTTTGATCGGGGAGTGGAGCCTACGCCGGCGCTGGTGATGAACTGCTCAGCCGCCTCGGGAGCCTTGCGCTGGACCGAATCATATGAATTTTTTAATGAATTTCATACAATTGCCATGGCAGGAGTCTTTCCGGAGGCGGAGGTTCTGTACCTTACCGGAGTGGTTCTGGACACAATTGGTGATAACCCGGACATTTTTCTTGCCAAGCTCCGGTATTCTGCGGGTATCGGAATCAGTGAACGGATGAGCCGGCACAGGATATCCCTGCTCGTTAGTCCATCGCTTGGCGGTTCGGTTAGGGTAAGGCTGTCTGTTCCAGCAAGCGGCAGTTACGACATTTCGGTTCTGGGAGCGGACGGCAGGAGTTTTGTTCAGCAAAGTCGGGTCTGGTTTGATTCCGGAAATCAGAATTTTACTCTGCCCTCGCTGCCTGCGGGTGTTTATTTTCTTGATCTTGCGGGTGCCGGGGTGCAGCGCCGGCACCGGCTGGTGGTGGTGAAGTAAGGGATTTCTCCACTCCGCTTCGCCTTTGGCTCCGCTCCGGTCGAAATGACCGAAGAATGCGCGCCTGTGGTGTCGCTCCGGTCGGGATGACAGGAAACGGTTCGCCTCAGGCGCCGGGTGAAATGACTTTGCTCTCTTGTCATTCCGAGCATGCCGAGGAATCGCTTGTCCCTTCAGGTCATTCCGAGCGGAGTCGAGGAATCGCTTTCACAATGCAAAGTGCAAAGTGTAAGGCGGAGAGATTTCTCGACTCCGCCTCGCTATCGCTCGGCGTCGCTCGAAATGACTTTCCTTTTTTGTCATTCCGAGCGAGCCAAAGGCGAGTCGAGGAATCCCTCTTTCCCAATGCAGAGTGCAAAGTGCAAGGCGGAGAGATTTCTCGACTCCGCCTCGCTATCGCTCGGCGTCGCTCGAAATGACGAAAAGAGGTGTCATTCCGAGCGAGCCAAAGGCGAGTCGAGGAATCCCTCTTTCCCAATGCAGAGTACAAAGTGCAAAATGAAAACAGGGGAGCAGACCGCTTGACAGAAGGCGGGGGACGGGTTATTATTTTCAGGTGGCAGAGCCACCAAGAACAGCAGGCAAAGGCGGTAAAAAGGAGGTAAGCATGAACTGTAAGAACACCAGCCTGCTTTTGGTCACCGCCCTGCTTTTCGCCCCCCCCTGCTGGTAGCGCAGGGCACCAGCACCGTGCGTTACTATATCAGCATTAACCCCCAACCGGAGCCGGTGAATCTGACCGCACCTTACTGGAAGGCGACGGTTCTGGCAGTCAGTGCACCGGATACCACCGCAATCGAACCGCCTCCGGAGTTTACCGAGGTTACAGTGACGCAGTTGCATTCCATGGGATATCCTACTCCTGAGGAGTCCTATAATGAGGCAGCAGCACAGGGTTATGGGGTTGAGTATGAAACTGACGGTCTGGACAAGAAATCCTGGATAAATGTGGCAAAACTGGGAGACTGGTATCAGGTTCAGTATGGTTCTGCAACCGGACGCAATCCCTGGCCCGGACAGCTGGGGCTGGGCTGTCGTTCGTATTATAACGGAATCTTGCTGGAAGACGGGCCTGCGCCAGGACAATTTTATGAAACCAATGGCTGGTATACTTCCCACTATCACAACTACCTTGCACCTGCCGGAGATGGTGTGGAGGTGGGCAGGCATCACTGGGGCAATCGGAACCAGCCCCAGTATACTGAAGTAAGAAGGCGCTGGCCCTGATGTCAGAAGGTATCCAAATCCGGGTGCACCGTTTGTGGTGCACCCGGGCAATAAAGGAGATGGAATGAAAATGACCTCGCGAAGGAAATTTTCTGCTATTACGATAACAATAGCCCTCAGCTTAATTTCGACTTTTGCCTCTGCTTATTCTCCCCGGGTTCAGTTCGGGGTGCGGTTAAGTCACTACGATATTCTGGAGGGTGGATATTTACCCGGGAATTTTAATCTTGATATCCGCTGGGAACCATACTTCGGAGTTTCCGGTGAGCTGCTGATAAATCCACTGAAAAACCTGTCACTGCGCCTGGAGCTGGCACAGCTGAGGTTCTATACCCGGCATCAGCTTGGCGGCGGACAGAGCCTGCATCTGTTTAATAACCTTGATGCTGATGTTATTTATGTGCTGCCGGTGGGTAAAAAGGTTTCGCCTCTGATTTATGGCGGTGTTAATCTGGAGAAGTATTATAACAAACCGCTTGAGGACTGGCGGGCGTTTGGTGCCGATTATGATATCCGGTTCGGTCCGGGTGTGCTCTGGCGGGCAAAGAAGAATATTGATGTTTTTGGCGAGGTTGAGCTGCTGAAGTGGGCACAGATGCACCGGCATGCAATTTATACTGACGCTCCAGAGGCGTTTGGCTACTTCCTGTTCGGATTTCCCAAGGTCAGCGTGGGTGTCCGCTACACACTTTAAAAGTGATCTCGGTTTTGCCCGGTATATAAATAATACCATTTGATGAACGGTTTGTGATCCAGTTAAATTGTTGGTGAGATAAAGGGATTTCTCCACTCCGCCCTTCGGGCTCCGGTCGAAATGACCGAAAAAGAAAGTACACACCTGCGGCTGTCGTTGAAATGATTTTGCCCCCTTTGTATTCCGTGCCTTTCGTTTTTTGTCATTCCGAGCGAGGCGAAGGCGAGTCGAGGAATCCCTTGACCCTTCAGGTCATTCCGAGCGGAGTCGAGGAATCTCTTTCACAATGCAAAGTGCAAGGCGGAGAGATTTCTCGACTCCGCCTCGCTATCGCTCGGCGTCGCTCGAAATGACGAAAAGAGGTGTCATTCCGAGCGGAGTGAAACGGAGTCGAGGAATCCAGTTCACAATGCAAAGTGCAAAATGGAAACAGGGGAGCAGAACGCTTGACAGAAGGCGGGGGACGGGTTATTATTTTCAGGTGGCAGAGCCACCAAGAACAGCAGGCAAAGGCTGCAAAAAGGAGGTAAGCATGAACTGTAAGAACACCAGCCTGCTTTTGGTTACCGCCCTGCTTTTCGCCCCCCCCCCTGCTGGTAGCGCAGGGCACCAGCACCGTGCATTACTATCTGTATGAGTTCGGCACTGCGGAAGGCGACACCGGCGCCTGTATTGTGGAGATTTATTCCGATTCCGCCCAGTCACCCGGACCGGAGTTTACCAAGGTTACGCTGGATCAGCTGCACAGCCTCGGCTATCTGACCTATCAGGAGCAGGTGGCATTGACTCCGCACTACAACATTGACCTTGTCTCCTATGTCAATGGCTTCATTGCCGCATCCTGGGCAGAGACGATTCCGCCCCCACCCAACCGGCCTCAAACCAAGAAATACACCTGGTGCGGATCAAAGACTCTGCGTCCTTACAGCGGACCATGGTATCTATACTGCCGGTATGAGAAAGACGGACATTTAGTTCCTGAGCATCCTTATGAAGGTGGCAGCAGGGATAGTATAGGTTATATTGCAGGCTGGACACTCGGATGTGCACGAACGATACGAGGGCAACCCAATGTCAAGTTTCATGAGGTCTGGGGTGAGCACAGTTTCACCTATCCTCCTGAAGCGATTATCAGAACCCATGCCCAATTACTGGATGGTCGTGGTGATTAGGAGAAACGCAACCCTTTTGCTCGTTTCACTTCTGCCTTTGCTTTCCGCTCAGGACATCGTCTGGCTGAAACGCTATGATACCGGAAGTCCTGAGCACCCCGCCAATGGGGTTCTTGATCTCTCAGGTAATCTGATAATCTGCGGGGTAACCGGTGACTACGGTAATCATGATGTTACTCTGATCAAATACAATCCTGGCGGTGAAACGCTGTGGGTGCGAACTTATGACAGCGGAGGTGATGATCTCGGTGCCAGCTGTGCTGTCGGCAGCGATGGCGGGGTGGTGGTAGGCATCAGCCGCCACCCCGCCCCCTGTCTGCTGCTGAAATACGATCAGGAAGGAAGATTCCTCTGGAATAAACAGTTCCAGGTTGGCAGTTACTGTTATGTGGGAGGAGTAGTAATTGATGACTCATTGAATATTTATCTTTCAGGGACTACGGCCATCTCCAGTATTTTGTACAGCAATCTTCTGCTGGCTAAATTTACTCCCTTGGGCGAATCAGTCTGGATGAGGATTTACGACTGCGGAAAGCAGGAAAACGGCGGTCAGATTTTGCTTTTACCTGATGGCGATATTTGCGGTTGTGGTAATTTTGACGATGACCGGGAATGGCTATTTGATCTGCTGATTTGCAAGTTTCAAGGCGATGGCGATACCTGCTGGATCCGGATACTAAATGTCAAGCCACAGGATGAGGCCTATGGCATAACCGCTGATTCAGAGTGTAACCTTTACATTACCGGTGATGTATATGAGGACTGGGGTCAGGGGATCGTGCAGCCGGACTCGTTTGTTACCGCCCGCTATCAGCCTGACGGCACGCTGGACTGGGTCAGAGTTGACGGATTAAGCCATTACAGCTGGGGGGAGGCAATCGGTTTTGATCCTTCGGGACAGCTGCTGGTTGCCGGTGGTTGTTATGACAGCATTCTTAATGAATCCAGCGGTGCGATTCTGTGTTACAGTCTGGACGGCACACTGTTATGGCACTGGACCTACCGGCAGGAAAACCAAAACTGCTGGTTTACCGATATAGTTATTGCTGAGCCCGGGGTGTGTTATGTGATTGGTGAAGTTGCCAATGCCGATTATGATTCCAGCGACTTTCTGGTGCTGAAACTGCGCTATCCGGTCGGCGTGGCGGAAGGGCGACCGGCAGAAGTGCCGGCAGGTGACATTTCCCCTGCCACTATGGTCTGTGCGGGTGCAACTTTACGGTTTTCTGTTGCCGGTGCGGGTGATTACCGGCTGGTGGTGCGGGATGTGAGCGGGCAGGAGCGGCTGGTTTATGCGGGTTATCTTGCGCGAGGGGAGAACCGCCTCAGCCTGCCCTCGCTGCCTGCGGGTGTTTATTTTCTTGATCTTGCGGGTGCCGGGGTGCAGCGCCGGCACCGGCTGGTGGTGGTGAGATAAGGGATTTCTCCACTCCGCCCTTCGGGCTCCGGTCGAAATGACCGAAGAAAGGTGCGCCTGCGGTGTCGCTCCGGTCGGGATGACAGGAAACGGTTCGCCTCCGGCGCCGGGTGAAATGACTTCACCCCCTTTGTATTCCGTGCCTTTCGTTTTTTGTCATTCCGAGCGAGCCGAAGGCGAGTCGAGGAATTCCTCTTTCCCAATGCAGAGTGCAAAGTGCAAGGCGGAGAGATTTCTCGACTCCGCCTCGCTATCGCTTGGCGTCGCTCGAAATGACAGAAGGAAAGGTCATTCCGAGCGGAGTCGAGGAATCTCTTTCACAATGCAAAGTGCAAGGCGGAGGGATTTCTCGACTCCGCCTCGCTATCGCTTGGCGTCGCTCGAAATGACAGAAGGAAAGGTCATTCCGAGCGGAGTGAAACGGAGTCGAGGAATCTCTTTTCATAATGCAAAGTGCAAAATGCAAAATGAAAAGGGGAAGGGGTGCGAAGTTGAGGGTCATTGCCGGTTTTGCTCTATTCAGTTAGAGTCAGAAACATGGCGTAATTTCACATTTTCAACCCGACTTTCCCGGGTGCTGTTCCGGTAAGTTGCGGTTCTGCAGAGTGTTGCCAGGCTGATGCCGGTTTGTGCCCGAAGAGGGGGGCAGTTCCCCCCACCGTCAGGCGTAAAGCGGTCGGCAGGGTCGGTTTATCGCAATTGACAGTTTATCATGCCGGGTTATACTGTATGGATATGGAAGGGCTGTCTGGAGTTCTGAAGGAGCTTGCCCGCCGGTCGCAGCTGCTGGTCAAGAGGCTGAACAGTTATCAGGTTCTGCTGCAGGAGCCGGTGGCAAACGCCCATGAGCGGGCACGGGCGCTGGCGGAGATCGAGAAGCTTGGCAACGGTTTTCCGGATGGCGAGGTCCGGCAGAAACTGCTGGCGTGGCTGGATTCGGAGCGGGCGCAGGTTGAGGAGGCAAAGTCGGAGTTCCGGTTTGAGTTTGGAAAAAGGCTGATTGCGGGGCTGGAAGGGAGCGGTCTTGTGGTCCGCGGTCAGCTGCCGGTGCTGCGGATCGGTTTTTTCACCATCCGGGCAGACTTTGAGCGGGGCAGGGCGACCATCTTCTGGGGTCCGGAGATTGAGGAGATCAAAAGCGGTATCCCGCTGGAGCCGGTCGGGCTGGCAAGGCTGGTGCGGAGCTATCAGGAGAGCCTGAAGGCGAAGGGGGTCCGGGAGCCGGAGGAGTTTCTTGCCCGCCTGCTGGCGGCATATCGGCGCCGGTGCACTGCCGAAGGGCTGGCGGAAGGGGAGCGGGTCCTGCTTTCGGACCTGCTTGCCGAGCTGGTGCTCTTGAGTCAGCCGGAAAGTTTCCGGGTTGATCCGGTCCGGGAAAATTTTGTTGAGTATCCGCGCATCCGGTTCAGTTATGACCTGTATCTATTGAAGCGCTCCGGGGTGCGGGCGGTTGCCGGGCAGGAGCTGCGGCTGACCGTTGCCAATTTTGATGCGACCGCAAAAAAGAGCCGGGCGCTGTGGGTGCCGGACAGTGAGGAAGGGGACGGAACCTATTATTCCTATATCGCATTTGTGCCGGTGCGGAGCACGGGTGCGTGAGCCGGACCGGCAGATGAGGAGGTGGCAATGGAGCGGGAGCTGGCAAGGGCAGTAATCAACAAGCTGGGTTCAACCGGCACACCGCCGGAGTTCGGGATTGAGGCGTTTACCGTCGGGCTGGACCGTTATCTGAAGGTGATTGAGGAGGAGTATCTGGATGGCATCCTCAAGTTCAACCTTTCCAGTTTCAAGCTGATCACCGGCAATTACGGCGGGGGCAAGACCCACTTTCTCTATTCGGTGCGCAATCTGGCGTTCAAGCACAACTACTGTGTGGCGTATGTGAGTCTGAACCCGACCGAGTGTCCGTTTGACAAGCTGGAGCTGGTCTACAAGGCGGTGGCGCTCAATCTGAGTGCACCCCAGCCGACCGATGCGATTCTGCCCCTCGGGGAGAAGGGGATTGACTCGGTGATCCGGCGCTGGGCACGGGAGTGGCGCAAGAAGGAGGAGCGGACCGAACGGCTCGAAAGCTATCTGCTGGATCTGCCGATGACCGACTCGACGAGCTTCTTCAATGCGGTGCGCGGGGCGTTTCAGTCGCTTTTGGCTGAGGACCTGGAGTCTTTTCAGGAGGCGGTGCAGTGGCTCAAGGGCGAGGAGGCAGGACGGGAGACGAGGGCGCGCTTCCGGATTTCAGAGCGGATTGACAAGTCAACCGCCTTCCGGATGCTGCGGTCGCTGGCGCAGTGGGTGCATGCGATCGGCTACCGGGGTCTGATCCTGCTCTTTGATGAGGCGGAGCGGGGGATGTCCATCGCCTCAGCCCGGGACAAGCGCCGGGCACTGGACAATCTGCGCCAGCTGGTGGATGAGTGCGGTAACTCCCGGCTGCCGGGTGCGATGTTCTTCTATGCGGTCCCGGATGACAATCTGCTGCTTGAGGGTTCAGGTCCGGTTTATGAGGCATTGAAGCAGCGGCTCCGGAGCGTGTTTTCCGAGACCAATCCGGTCGGGGTGCGGATCAACCTTGAGGAGCTGGGGATGGAGCCGGTGGCATTTCTCGAACAGCTGGGGGTGAAGCTGCGGATGCTGTTTGAGCAGGCGTATGATGTCCGGCTCAGCGGCGCGGAGAAGGTGCTGAAGGTGCTGGCGCAGACCGCGGTCGAGCGGTTTGTGCTTGATGTCAGCTACCGCCGGCTGTTTGTCGTTGCCGCGGTCGAACTGCTGCACCGGCTGAAGGCGGAGCCGAATCTGAGTTTCACAGCCCGGGATGCGGAGAAGCTGCTGCGGGTGACCACCCAGAAGCTGGTGAAGCAGGAGCAGGAGGCGGTGGAGCGTGAGGAGTTCTAAACTGGTCTCCCATCCGGTGTTCGGCGAGGGGGAGGTGCTGGACAGCCGCTGGCAGGGGAGTGAGCTGCTGGTGCGGTTTCAGACCGGGCTGCGGCTCTGGCTGCCCCGGCACCGGGTGCGGTTTCTGGTTGAGGTGGACGAGTCGCTGCTCGATGCGGCGGTTGCCCGGAGTGCGGGTGTGGACCGGGTGAGCGCCTGCCGGATGATTGAGGCATTCCGGCTCGGGATTGTGCCCCATCAGGATGTGGAGCGGTTCACCTTCGGCCGGGACCAGGAGCTGAAGGTGATTGAGCGGATGCTTGCCGGGCTGGAGCAGGGCCGGGGGGATGTGGTGATGTTTGAGGGTGAATACGGGAGTGGCAAGACCCATATCCTTGAGCTTATTCACCACCGGGCGCTCCAGGCCGGGATGGTGGTCAGTCTGGTGCAGTTTGATCCGGTTGAGGTTTCGCCCCACCGGCCGAAGCGGGTCTACCGGGAGCTGGTGCGTAATCTGCGGTTCATCAGCGGGGATCGGGAGGGCGGATTCCGGGAACTGCTCCAGCTGGCAACCCGGCTGGATCTCGCTGACCATGTCTTCTTCGGTCCGCTCCTGCGTAAGCTGAAGCGGCTCGAGCCGGGCGCCCGGGAGAGTGAGGTGTTCTGGCAGTGGGTCGAGGGTGAGAGCACCAAGGAGTATGCGACCGAGATGCGCTCACCCTACCGGGTGCGGGGTGCGCAGGGGATTCCGGCCCTTTATGACTTCTCCACCGCTGCCGACTTCTACTGTAATATCATTTCTGCGATCTCCTGGATGAGCCGGCAGCTCGGCTTCCGGGGGCTGGTGCTGCTCCTTGATGAGGCGGAGACGGTGACCCGGCTCTGGGATATCGTCTATCTCTCCAAGAGCATCAACTTCATGGAGGGGCTGGTGCGGGTGGCGCTCAATGACCCCCAGCTGCGGGAGGTTTCGGACCGGCTGATTCACAATCAGGTCCGGCCGGTGCCCTATATCTACCGGGAGCCGGCGCTGCTGCTTATTTTTGCGACGACCCCGACCCCGGGTGAATACGGCTATCTCCGGCTCGCCAATTCGGTCCGGCGCAAGCTGGAGCTGACACCGCTGGCCGAGCAGGCGCTGGTGGATGCGTTTGCGACGATGATCCGGATTTACGAGCGGGCATATCCGGGCTTCAAACTGCCGGTCGAGGAGCAGAAACGGCTCCTTGCCTGGCTGGGCAGGAAGAGCAGTGGCGGGGTCCGGACCTTTATCAAGGGGTGTGTTGAGGGGCTGGACATCGCCCGGCTCCGGCAGCGGGGCATAATTTCCGCACCGGCGGAGATGTCAAGCCGGGCAGGATAAGGCGGATTTGGCAGCATCAGAGCTTGAAGGACAGGCAACCGGCAGAGAGATCCGGCAGGCACTGCGCCGGACCTGGCATCCGTTCTTCAGCCGGTTCGGCAGTCTGACCCCGGTCCAGCTCGAGGCGATCCCGGTAATCCTTCAGGGGAACAATCTGGTGCTGATCTCGCCGGCTGCTTCGGGCAAGACCGAGGCGGTGGTGGCGCCGGTGGTGGAACGGCTGCTGGCGCAGGGGTGCCGGGACTTTTCCGTGCTTTACATCTCGCCGACCCGGGCGCTGGTCAATGACCTCTACCGCCGGCTGGTGGAGCCGCTCGAGTATCTGGGGCTGAAGCTGGAGCGCAAGACCGGTGATCACCCGGCAATTGATGAGGACCGGCTGCCGTTCATGCTTCTGACCACACCGGAGTCGTTTGACTCCCTGCTCTGCCGGCACCCCAGAATCTTCACCAGCCTCAAGGCGGTGATCATTGACGAGATTCACCTCCTGGACAACAGCCCGCGCGGGGATCAGCTGCGGATTCTGCTCGAACGGCTGCGGCTGATCAACCCCGCAGTCAGCTGTTATGCCCTGTCGGCGACGATTGATGATGAGCGGATCGGGGAGCGGTATTTTCCGGACGGGGTGGTGGTCAAGGTGGCAAATCAGCGGGAGATTGAGGCGGAACTGCTGAAGGCGGGCCGGGACTGGGCAGGGGCGGTGCTGGAGCGGCTCGTGGCGCTCGGTGCCCACAAGGTGCTGGTGTTCTTTAATGCCCGGTCGCTTGCCGAAGCCGGGGTCCGGCTTTTTGACCGCACCCCGTTTACCGGCAGGGTCTGGGTCCATCATGCCAGTCTGACCCGGCAGGTGCGCGAGGAGGTGGAGGCAAGGATGAACCGGGAGCGGAGCGGGATTCTGCTCTGCACCTCGACGCTGGAACTCGGGATTGACATCGGTGATGTGGATGCGGTTGTGCTTTACCGGCCGCCGTTCAATGTCTCCTCACTCCTCCAGCGGATCGGCAGAGGCAACCGGCGCCGGGGCAACGGGCTGGTCATGCTTGGCGTCTATCTTGACTCCTGGGAAAGGCTGCTGTTTGAGACCTTCATTGACCTTGCCCGCCAGGGCCGGCTTTACGAGAAGCGGTATACTCCGAGCCTGGCGGTCATTCCCCAGCAGATTGTCTCCTATCTGTTTCAGCGCCGGCGGATCGGCACGACCCGGGATGCGCTCCGGCGGATCTTTGCGCCGGTCTACGGCACAAGCCGCGTCTGGGAGCAGGTGCTTGATTATCTCCTGGAGCAGGGGGTCGTCCAGACCGACCGCCGCGGCCTGCTCTATGCCGGTGAGGCGATCAGCCGGCGGATTGAGACCGGCCGGATTCACTCCAATATTCAGGAGAAGAGTTTCGGTCAGTATGAGGTCATTGACACCACCACCGGCCAGCAGGTGGGCACGGTGTTCTTTGTGCTGGAGCGGTTCATGCTGGCGGGCAGGTCCTGGGAGATAGTTGAACGCCGGGAAAAGGAGAAGCGGATCTTTGTCAAATCGCTGAATACCGTCTCCGACAGCACCAAGGTGTTTGAAGGCACCGGCACCGGCGGTTATTATTACCGGCTGGCCGAGGTATTAAAGAGCCGGATCTTTCCCGGGCTGGCACCCGAGGAGTTTCCCTATTACACCGATGGCAGCCGGGCGTTCATCTTTCATCTCCTGGGCACAACCTATGGCGGGCTGCTGGCCGGCGGACTGCAGGCAGAAGGGGTTGATGCCGAGGATCTGGCGGGCAAGGTGCTGGTGGTCCGGCTGAAGGAGGATGAGGACCTGCACCGGATGCCGCTGCCGGGCCGGGAGGCGCTCAAGGCGGTGGTGCGGGCACACCGGATTGAGTTTGAGGACAGTCTGGGCTCGGGTGCCTTCTTTGACCTTCTGCCCGAGGAGCTGCAGGTTGAGGACCACCTGCTGGCGCTGGATATTGACGGGCTCTGGGCATATCTTGACACCTGGAAGCTGGTGCGGATGGAGGTGCAGGCGGTGCGCGCCCAGATTGCCGAACATCTGCCGGAGATGGTGGGTGATGAATAGGGTGCTGGTCATCGCCTATTATATCCCGCCGCTCGGACTTTCCGGGGTGATGCGGGTGACCAAGCTGTGCAAGTATCTGCCTGAATCCGGCTGGGAGCCGGTGATCCTGACCGTCAAGCCGGTGGCATACTACGGCTATGATCCGGAACTGCTGGGCGATCTCAGACAGTCGGTCATAATCCGGACCGAAAGTCTGGACCTCAACCGGCTGCTTGAGATTGTGCGCCCGCGGTCAGGCGGACGGTCCAGAACGGTGCCGGTCCACTCCGGCAGCCGCTGGGCAAGGCGGTTGAATTTTGTGCTGCTGCCTGATGCCAAGATCGGCTGGCTGCCGTTTGCCCTGCGGGCGGGCAGGCGGGCGCTTGCCGAGTATCAGCCCCGGGTGATCTTTGCGACCGCACCGCCCTGGACCACCCTGCTTGCGGGTGTCCGGCTTGCCCGGGAATCGGGTCTGCCGCTTGTTGCCGATTTCCGCGACCCCTGGCCTGCCGGTTTTACGGAACCGCCATTTTATCAGCGGCCGGTTCTGCGCCGTATGCTCAGGCGGATTGTGGAGACCGCAGCGGTGGTGCTGGTGGTCAATCCCGGCACCGGTGAACGGCTAAGACAGGCGCTGGGTGATGATGCCGGACTTGAGGCAAAGCTGGCGGTGCTGGAGAACGGGTTTGATCCCCAGGAGCTGGCGGTTGAGCCGGAGCGGCTTGAGGGTTTCAGTCTCTTATATGCGGGCAATCTCTATGAGAACCGGCAGGAGATAGCCGCTCTGGTTTCAGCACTGCAGGCGGTGCCGGAGGTCAGGCTTTATCTTGCCGGCGATGCGGATCCGGCAAGCCGGGGTCTGCTGGCGTCAAGCGGACAGGCGGTTCTGCTCGGACGGGTCAGTCACCGGCGGGCGGTGGCGCTGATGAAGGGGGCGGATGCACTGCTCTATCTGGGCAAGCCCAAGCAGCCGGTGGGATTGAAGCTGTATGAGTATCTGGGGGTGAAAAGGCCGGTAATTGTCTGGGGCAGTCCGGATGATGAGGCGGCACGGCTGGTGGCGGAGTTTGGTGCCGGCAAGATCTGTCAGACCGGTGCGGAGCTGGCAGCAGCGGTCGCCGCGATCCGGGAAAATCCGGCGCAGTTTACCAGCCGGGACCGGCAGCGGCTGGACCGGCGCTTTCAGGCACGGCGGCTTGCCGGAATCTTCCAGCGGCTGAGTGCCGGTTAATCAGTTTTATCTGCTGACAATTTTTTCAGGCGGAAAAGCAGAACCCGGAGCAGGGCTGAAAGTTCGAGCAGGGGCAGCAGGATGACCGCTTTGAGGATAAATGACGGTTTCCGGTCGTACTTGCTCAGAAAACGGAAAAGTGAGTGGTGGTTTTCGTAAATCATTTTAGTCTTGAGCGGGCTGGTGGAGGCGCCCAGCCGGTGCGTAACCTTTGCCTCGGGCAGATAGGCGAGCCTGCTGCCCTGCTGGTAAATCCGGTAGCAGAGGTCAACATCGTTGTAATAGATCGGAAACCGCTCATCAAACCCGCCCAGCGCCCCGAGAATTGATCGGCGCAGGAGCAGGCAGGATGCCATCGGCTGTTCCACATACTGAAATTTCTCATAGTCAAAGTCCCGGCGCCGCCAGCGGTTGATCCGGGCGCAGTTGGGAAAAATGCGGGGCAGACCGGTCAGCTCCCAGAGGACGGAGGAGAAGGTGGGAAAGGAGCGGATTGACAGCTGGGTTGTGCCGTCCGGATTGAGCAGACGGGGCGCAACCCCGGCAGCCTCAGGATGACGGTCAAGGTATTCGACCATCCGGTCAATCGCATCCGGGAAAAGCACCGTGTCCGGATTGAGCAGAAGAATGTATTCACCCCGGGCAAGTGCCATGCCCTGGTTATTGGCACGGGCATAGCCGTAATTGGCAGGGTTATAGATGATGCGCAGCTGGGGATGGGCACCGCTGGTGACCGCCTGCTCCAGGAGCTGACGGGTGCGGTCCGAAGAGGCGTTGTCAATGATAATGACCTCATGAGGTACAACCGGTCTGACTGATTTCAAACAGGCTTCAATGTCCGCAGCGCTGTTATAGGTGACGATGATAATTGAAAGTTTCATCGCCGGAAACCGGGTCAGACCCGCTGGCGATAGTATTCGAGAAGATCGGCAAGCGTCTGTTCGAACGGTATTTCGGGCTGCCAGCCGGTGATGAGCCGGAATTTTTCCGCATTGCCGGAGAGATAGGGGATGTCATAGGGTCTGATTTCAGTTGCACCGGAGCGGACCTCAACCGGCACCCGCGACATCTTCAGCAGCAAATCCACGCCCTCCCGGAGCCGGATGGCATTGCCGGAGGTGATGTTATAGGTCTCACCGCTGATGCAGTTTTCCATTGCCAGCACATATGCCCGAACCACATCCCGGACATCGGTGTAGTCCCGGCGTACACTCAGGTCGCCCATTTTCAGCACCGGTTCCGCCTTGTCCTTCTCCACCAGGGCAATGTGCTGTGCCACCTTGGAGAAGATAAACCGTGGCGCCTGGCCCGGACCGGTATGGCTGAAGGGCCGAACGATAACGATGTCCATGCCCCATGCCTGGTAGTAAAGCCGGCAGAGCTGTTCGGCGAGATGCTTACTCCGGGCATAGACGGTGAGCGGTGCGACCGGATCGGTTTCGGAATGGGGGTTTTCGCCCCGGCCATAGACATCGGCGGAGGAGACAAAGAGGAGCCGGCAGGGAAGCATCAGCTGGTGGACCGCCATCAGCAGTTTCAGGGTGCCGAGGGTGTTGATTTCATAGACCGGAACCGGATTCTTTTCCGCCTCTGCCACTGACGATACCCCGGCAAGATGAAATATCCATTCGGGCCGGGTCTGCTCCAGAACCGATTTCAGCCGGTCAAAGTCACAGATGTCAGCGCAGAACAGCTCGACGTTCAGTCCGGCTGGCGGCGGATTGAGGTGAATGCCGGCAACCTCCCAGCCCAGCTTCTGCAGATAGTGGCAGAGATGTCCGCCGACAAACCCTTCAATTCCGGTGATTAGTGCGCGGCGGGGCATAATTGCAGGTGAATTCAGACCCGTTCGCGCCAGTAGTTCAGCAGGTCAGAAAGCGTCTGTTCAAAAGGTATCTGCGGTTCCCAGCCGGTAGCGGTGCGGAGTCTGGTGGCGTCACCGATCAGCAGTTGAACATCACTTGGCCGCATCCGGCCCGGGTCCTGCCGGACCTCAAACTTTACCCGGGCATGACTTCTGAGGATGTCAACCACCTCGGCGATCCGGTAGCCCCGGCCGGTGGCAACATTGTAGACCTCACCGGGGACGCCCTTTTCCAGAATCAGATAGTAGGCGCGCACCGTATCCCGGACATCGGTGAAGTCCCGGACCGCATCAAGATTGCCAACATGCAGCACCGGTTCCCGCCTGCCCTTCTCCATTTCGGCGATCTGCCTGGCAAAGTTGGAGGTGACAAACACATGGCCGCGCCGGGGTCCGGTATGGTTGAAGCCGCGGGTGCGGATGATAAAGAGCTTGTAACTCTGATGATACTGGTAGCCCATCAGGTCCTGCGCCACCTTGCTGACCGCATACGGGCTCAGGGGCCGGAGCGGATTGGTTTCCTTGATCGGCACCTCATCCGGCAGGACCAGTCCGTACTCCTCACTCGAGCATGCGATCTGAATTCGGCAGTCGCAGCCAGCCGCCCGGACCGCCTCAAACAGGTTGATCTGAGCAATGACATTGGTGACAAAGGTTTCGGCAGGTGCCGCCCAGGACATCGGGACAAAACTCTGGGCAGCGAGATGATAGATCCGGTCCGGCTTCACACTGGCGATCAGCCGGTTGACCGAATAGGAGTCGCGCAGGTCGCAGTCATGGAGCTGAATTCGGTCCCGGAGATGTTCAATGTTTTCGGTCCGGGAGCGCCAGCGGGTCGTGCCGTGGACCTCGCCATTGCCGAGGTTGAGCAGATACTCGGCAAGATGACTGCCGGCAAATCCGGTGATACCAGTAATCAGATACTTCAAGCTGCCTCCTTATTATTATGCCTTCTGCACCCTGCCGGTGCGCAGACAGCGGGTGCAGATCCAGATCCGCCGGGTGGCAGTGCCTTCCTTGACCCGGACCCGCTGGAGATTGGGCTCCCAGCGCCGCTTGGTCACATTGTGGGCGTGACTGATGTTGGAGCCGACCATTCCGACCTTACCGCAAATCTCACAATGCTTAGCCATAATGTCCTCCTGTTAATAAAATTGCAAACCGTATACAAACTGATGCTTAAAGATAACGGAGAAAGTTCGGACTGTCAAACAAAGGCAGTGAAATATCTGCCATTTTAGAATTTAAAGATGCTACTTGACAGAAAGACTGACTGCTGTTATAAAAATTATATGAAATTAAAGAATAAATTACTATTTAGTTTATTATTAGTAAGTTCTACAGGACTATTAAAAAAGGCTAATGCTGGTGATTTAAGTCTTGCTAGCTATGCTTTTCCTTCAAAAGAAGGAAGAAAAGCAGATACTGTATGGATTGTGAATAAAAGGAGTGGTGAAAGAGACCGTACCCTTGTGGATTCTATTGATTACCATTGGGGTGGCGGTTTATTGTATTATAATCCTGGAGACAGTGTTGCAGTTTATGTCAAAAGTAATGGTGATACTGTTGCGCAAACATTTTACAAAGGACCTGCCATAGTGTGTTGGTTACCAAATCTTTATGTAAACGGACATGGTTTAAATGTGAGAAATGCTTTTACTGAAAATGGGGATTCAATTTATGGAAAATGTTGGATTCCTACTTTTCTCGATACAATTTACGGGAAATTTCAAAGCAATTATCCTGGAGGACCGACAGCAAGATTTAGAGTTTCTTTTGATGGAACAAAACTTTCTGGTTTTGAATTTGGCAGACAATTTAACATAGAAGTAAGATTAAGAGATTCATCTGCAACATCAACCGGCTTAATTGAAGGGAAGTTTATTGATGCTGACACCGGGCAATCCCCTATTTACTTAACTTACAATCCTGGTTTTAGAGATGTTCTAGTTGAAAGAATTCAAGCAATTCCTGACACGGTAAATATTGGTGATAGTGTGCCATTAAATGTTGTTATAAGAAATAGAAGCGATTTAAGAAAAGAAACACCTCAAGTTATTATGACAAGAAAGAGAAATGGGCAGACACTTGATTCTATTTGCCTTTCAAGAACTCTTGAACCACCGCACTTCACTCCTGATAGTGCTTTCGTTGAATTTCCTTCTTGGATTGTAAGAAACCAGGACAGCGGCTTGAATGTAATAACTTATTATATTCCTTTGGCCGATTCCAATCCAGAAAACAATCAGATAACAGATAGTGTTTTTGTTATAGGTGACACGACGGGAATATCAGATGATCACCCTTTATTAATAAACAATTACAGAAGAAATTTAGAACAAAGCATAATATCACATGAAAGATTGATAGAGATTATTAGAAATAGGGAGTTAGATAATGTTGATGTTTATGATGCAACTGGAAGGGAAATCGGAACAGGGGATTTAAAGCGAGGAGTTTATTTTTTTGTTCCCAAAACGACTGTAACCGAGGCAGGGGAAGAAAATAAAGTAGAGAAAGTTCTGGTTATAATATTGCAACAATGAATTGCCTGTATAGCGTAAACAATTTGACGGCGGAGCGAGACATAATTTACCGGTGTGTGTTTTGCCAGGCTGTTAAACCTGGATCAGCAGGTCTTCTTTTGAGATGTCGTTCCAGCGGCTGACTCGGGACAGAATGTCATTTAAAGTGCCTTTGGCAATTGTTTTGTGCAGAGGGACCGTGATCCGGTGTTCCCCTGCAGGAGTCATCCGGCTCAGCTGGACATGACTGCCGCGCTGGCGCAGTATCTGATAGCCGAGCCGGCGCAGGAGGGCGACAATCGCTTCGCCGCTAATCTGGGGCAATTTCGGTGCCACCGGCAACCTTGATCTTGGTGTGAATTGCCAGCGTCAGCGGTTTACCCTTCTTCAGCTCCTCTTCAAAGTGGCAGGCGGCAGCGTCCCGGAGTTCCTCAACGAGATTGTCAAGGGAGTCACTGCAGGTGAAGATGTCGGCGTTGATGCCGCGGGCACACCAGCATTTGCCATCAGTATAAACCTCAAACTTTATGATCACGATTAATTATTGTTCGTTGTCTGGTGGAGTCAATAACAGTAACCCGGTCATTCGGGTTTTACCAGCGGCTGGACAATCTGCCCGTAAGGGGCGGGAACCTGCATGAAGTAGACACCGGCAGGGAGCAGGTGAAGGTTCCGGGCGGGAACTTTTCTGCCGGTCCGGTCGTAGAGGTGAAAGTCTGCGGGAAGTAAATTCACAGTTCGGGCGTTAAGTATCGTGGGAATTCGAAGGCCAGGGGTTGAGTGATTTTCCACCGGCTGGCTGGTGAAAATTTCTGCCGGCACCCGCAGGTGGATTACCGCATTGCGGGTGGCACTGCCTTCGCCCAGCTCCCAGGAGCCCGCCTGCCGGTCGGCAAAGCAGAGGATGTGCAGGGTGTCGTTCACCACTTCGGCAAGAGCAGGGAAGCGCTTGCTGGTTTCGTCCGGCTGAGTGAGCCGGACCGGTGGGGTCCAGGTTCTGCCGTTATCAAACGAGGCACAGCCCCAGATGTCAGCCCGGGCGATGCCGGTAACCGGGTCAATGTTATCCGGATCAAACTGCTCCCAGACCACATAGAGCCGGTTCAGGTCGGAATTGAGCCGCCGGCGGTCAATCCCGATTGAGGGGCGGTCCAGTGCCAGGGTGTGGAGTCCGAGCCGGGCGGTGTCGGGAAAGCGGTATTCGCAGATCAGACTCCAGGCCGGTCGCTGATAAGGGCAGTAGTGCCAGAGCTGAACCCGTCCCCGGTTCGTGCCGTCATAAAGGTCGCAGACAAGATGGGGCTGAATTGAGTCATAAACCAGACTGCCGGCAAAGAGGGAGCGGTTGAGCGGTGCGGGCACAGAGTCAGAGAGGCTGTGCAGGGGATACCAGGTGCCACCGTTGTCCGGGGTTTCGCGGAAGAAAAGTTTCCGGCTGGTGTGTTCCGCCCAGACGAACCCGAGCCGGCTGGAGATTTTGGAGGCGGCGATATTGTGGCGGGGAAAGGGTCCGATCGGACCGAGGTTGCGGTATGACCAGGGGCTGAGGTAGTAAAGGCTGTCGTTGCGGATTGCAGCAAATTTCGGATAGCCGAACCGGGCAGCAGCAACCAGGCTGAACCGGGCATCAGTGGCAATTTCAGTTTCATAGAATCTGCCCGCACCGGCGGTTGAATCGCTGAAACAGGAGACGACCCTTCTGCCCTGCTCGAGACGGTCGGCGGAGATCAGCGGTCTGCCATTGGTGATATTGATGTCCAGCGAGCCGAGATTACGCGGATAGGGGTTGAGCAGGACCGGTTGACGGAAACACCAGTTTTCACCCCGGGGTTTGAAGTTATAGCGGATCGCACCATAGCCGTCCTTGTAGATGATGTGCACACCGCGCAGGGGGTCGTAATAAATGTAACGAAGTGCGGGACCGGGAAACTGTCGGTCCCGGGTGGTCCAGCCGACGGTGTCAGTTATAACTGACGGGTAGCCTGCAGTGAGGGCAAAAGTAAGCAGGATGAGAAGACGGGCTGCCACACTAAGGTAGAATGAGCAGTTTCAGCATTTTGCCGGATTGGGACAGGAAATATACTCCAGCCCGGTCCGGCCGGCTTAATTTTTTACCGGTGATGTCATAAAACCGAGCACAGGAGCGCGGAGAAAATTGCCGGGTTCTGAATATCGTCGGCAGGTTCTGGAGCTGCTGATTCAGGCGCGGGGCAGATTCGGTAATTCCCGGAATCTGGGTAACCGGGACCCGCAAAACGACCACCGGATTGACAGTCTGGGAGCCGTGTCCCTGTTCATAGATGCCGGCGAGCTGGTCGATGACACAGATAATGAACAGGGAATCAGTGACAGCGGGAGCAAGGCACGGGCTGAGCCGGGAGCAGTTATCCGGTCCGGTAAGCCGGAACGGCCGGCTCCAGTGCAGGCCGTTGTCCGGCGACTGGGCGATCAAAAGGTCGGCACGGGCGATCTGGGTCTGGGGTTCATAGTTCAGGGAGTCATAGTTGAGCCACAGGACATACAAGGTGCCATCCTCCTTCTGACCGATGGTTGGACGCAGGACAAATGGATCACCGGGTTCGGCACCGGCGAGCACCGAGCCGGGAGCGAAGCGGAAGACCAGCGACCATGCCGGACTGCGGTTTTCCTGCCAGTGCCAGATTTCTGCGGGATACTGGTGAGTTCCGTCCCAGATCTGAGTGACCACATTCAGCCGGTCATTGCGGTCAAAGATGGCATAGGCGCCCTGCCTGCCCGGTTTGGGACTGGTAATAGTGGTCGGAACAGGAAAGATATTCTGGGGTCCGGTCCAGTTAATGCCCGCATCTTCCGAGATGTTGATCCAGAGTGCGGATGAGTCCTCATTGGTCCAGACCGCAGCCAGCCGGCTGGAGTTTTCTGAGCCGGCGAGGGTGTAGGTCGGATTTTCGGGCAGAAAGGGTCCGCAGACCGGAATCGGGTCGGTCCAGGTAATACCGTAATCCGTGGACCGGGAGTAGAGCAGAGTATCACCGGTCGGAACTGCACACAGCAGATGGAGGTGGTTATTGACCGTGAAGGCAATCGGTGGGCGCTGACATTCAATCAGGCTGGAGTCTGGCGGGCGCATACTGAATATCCCTGAGCCCGGGATGCTTTCCACCGCAACTATGGGCCAGCGGGGTTCACGGTTGATGTAACTGGAGATAAAGGGGGAGCGGTAATAGGGCGAACTGCTCCTGGTACAGACTGCGAGGTTTCCGCCGGCGTTGCGCTGGGAGCCGAACACGCTTGCCTCGCCGGACCAGGTCCGGGTGGTAAAACTGTAAAAGTTTGCCCACATCCCGGTTTTCACCCAGGTGGTGTAGATCCCGAATCCCGGCAGGTAATAGATCCGCTGCCATGCCGGACCCCAGTTCTGCAGGTCAACGCCGGTTGTGCCGATGGTGTCGGTCTGGATGAGGGCAGAAAGCGGCGTGAACAGCAGGCCGCAGAGCAGGGTCGCCAGCGGTATTAATCTCATAAGCACCTCCAGTTTCAACTATAACAGAGTAATGATAGCTGTCAACTGACAGGATGGAGGAGTGTCAGAGGTTGACAATCGGCTGCGGGCGGGGTATAAACTGGGAATGTCTTTATTCCCGGAGTTTCAGCCTCGATGATTCCGATTGTCGTATTAGGGCTGGTTCTGCTGCTGATTGCGGTCCGGCAACTCGGTCCGGTAAAATTTCAGATCTGGCAGGTGATGACCGGCGGAGCGCTGGCAGTACTGCTGAGCGGCAGTATCAGGCCGCTGGAAGCCCTGAGGGCGGTGAACTGGGAGGTGATGCTCTTTCTGTTCAGCATGTTTCTGATCGGAGCGGCACTGGAGGAGAGCGGATATCTCGCCCGGCTCGCCTATCTGCTTTTCTGCCGGGCAAGGACGCGGGATCAGCTGCTGCTGATGATCCTTTTCGGATTCGGGCTTCTGTCGGCGCTGCTGATGAATGATACCTTGGCGATTGTCGGCACGCCGGTCGTGCTGTTAATGGCGGAAAGACACCGGATCAATGTCCGTGCCCTGTTGATCGCTCTTGCCTTTGCGGTGACGATCGGTAGTGCCGCAAGTCCGCTCGGCAATCCCCAGAATTTTCTCATTGCCACTGAGGCGGCAATTTCCAGCCCCTTTGTCGTATTTCTCCGGATGCTTTTGATACCGACGCTGCTCAATCTGCTGGTTGCCTTCGGAATGCTCAAGCTGTTTTACCGGGAGTATTTCAACAACACGGTGCTCAATCACTGTGCGGAGGAGATCAGCGACAGCCACCTCGCCCGGCTTGCCCGGCTGGCACTGATTCTGCTGGCAGGGCTGATTCTGATAAAAATCGCTGCCGGTCTGTTTCCTGCCGGTCCGGAATTGAAGCTGGTATACATAACAGTAATTGCTGCCCTGCCGATTCTGATCTTCAGCCCGCGCCGCCTGGAGCTGATTCGGAAGGTGGACTGGCACACCCTGATCTTCTTTGCAGCGATGTTTATCCTGATGGCCAGTGTGTGGCGGGCAGGGTTTTTTCAATCGCTGATCAGTCAGCTGCAGCTGAATCTGCGTTCGCTGCCGGTAATTATGGTCATGAGTGTGCTGCTGAGTCAGTTCATTTCCAATGTGCCGCTGGTGGCACTCTATCTGCCGATCCTGCTTGAGAACGGGGTGTCAGAGCGGGCGCTGATGGCGCTGGCAGCCGGGAGTACAATTGTCGGCAATATGCTGATTATGGGCGCGGCAAGCAATGTGATCATCATTCAGAATGCCGAGCGCCGCTCCAGGGAGACGATCACATTGACTGACTTTGCCCGGATCGGTATTCCCCTGACCCTGCTCAACGGGCTGGTGTATCTGGGATTTCTGTATCTGTTCTGAGCGGGCGGCACTTGACACAGTCCGGTGCTGCAATATAATCCATTGTGCTGGATAGCGAAACGCTGCAACGGCGGTTAGGAATACAGATCCTTTTTGATTTTACTGATATCATCACAGCAATTGATTTCGCTGCCGGCAACGGCTTCGGTGTGCTGGAGCTCAACCTCGGTAACATCCGGTTCGGCAATCAGCTCCGACAGGCAGGGAAGCGTGATCAGGTACGCCGGCACGCCCGGGCAGCAGGGGTGAAGCTGGCGATTCATGCCCTGGAGGGTCCATCGTTCTTTATTCCCAGTGAACGGGTGCGGCGTTGTGCAGTTGTGGAGCTGAAGCGGACGCTGGACTGGGCAGCCGATATCGGCGCCCGGAATGTCATCATGCATCTCGGCTTTGACATGCACTACGGTTATGGCGGAGGCAACCGGTTTACTCATGAGGAGTTCCCGGAATATTATGAGCAGGCACTGCTTGCGGCGCTGGGAGAGTTGAAATCCTATGCCCGGGACCGGGCGCGGCTGTGTGTGGAGAATGTCGGCGGGTTCCGGTTTGCACCTGCAAAGAAGATTTTACCCAGACTCCTGGGCGGAAGCCTGGGGTTGTGTTTTGATATCGGTCATATCGCAATTCTGCCGAAAGAGCAGCAGGAGATGGAGCTTGCCTTTTTTCAGCGGTTTTGTTCCAGGATCTTTCACGCCCATCTCCACCATAACAACGGCATCAGGGATCAGCATCTGCCGCTGGGCGCGGGAACTGCTGATGTCAAGCCCTATCTGGAACTGCTGGTGAGCAGCCCGGCATGGCTGGTGTTTGAGACCCGGCCCCGGGAGGTGGCGCTTGCCAGCCGGGATTACTTCATTACCCGGCTGCTGCCGGAGCTGGGGAAAAAGGGGTGATGGCCAGGGTGCTGGTGACCGGTGCCAACGGGTTTATCGGTTCCCATTTATGTGAATATCTGGTGCATCAGGGTTATCAGGTGCGGGCGCTGGTCCGTAAAACCAGCAACCGGGAGTGGCTGGAAGGTCTGCCGGTGGAGCTTTTTTTCGGGGATCTGACTTCACCGGATACGCTCAAGGATGCGGTGGCGGGCGTGCAGGCGGTTCTGCATACAGCGGCGGTGGTCCGGGCAAGGCGGCAGGAGGATTTTGTCCGGGTAAATTATGAAGGGACGAAGGCGCTCGCCTGGCTGGCAGCCGAAGCAGGGATTGAGCGTTTTGTACTCTTTTCCTCGGTAGCGGCCGCAGGACCGGGGTCACCGGATCGTCCGCTGGATGAAACCCGGGCCCCGATGCCGGTGAGTAACTATGGGCGGGCAAAGCTGGCAGCAGAAAATGCGGTTCTGGAGTTGAGGGGGCAAATGAAGGTCGTTATTCTCCGTTTTCCGGCGGTCTACGGTCCAAGAGACCGGGACGGGCTCATGCTCTGGCGGACATTTGCCCGGGGCTGGGCACCGGTCCTGGGCGGAACCTTTTCGCTCATCTATGTTGCGGATGCGGTCCGGGCGGCGGTGCTGGCAATGGAACGGGATGTTCCGTCCGGTGCAATTTATTTTGTTTCGGACGGTAATTGCTATAATTACGATATGATTGCCCGGGAGTGGGAACGGATTACGGGCAAGAGATTACGGCGGCTCAGAGTGCCGCCGATGCTGGGAATGCTGGCAGCCCGGATTTATTCCTGGTTGAAGCGGGAAGGGACGATCTTCAATCCGGATAAAGTCCGGGAGCTTTGTCAGCAATGCTGGGTCTGTGAAAACAGCCGGGCAGAAACCGAGCTCGGTTTCAAGTCCGAATACGATTTGTGTAGGGGTGGCGAAATAACGCTGAGGTGGTATAAGGAGAGGGGATGGATATAGAGGAAGAGAATAAAAACCGGGGTGCAAACCGGGGCAGGCGCATCCCGAATCCTGAAGGTGTCGCCCGCGAACTCGAGGCACGCTGTCAGGAGCTGGGGGTCAGGGTGATCTATGATGACCTGCGCGGTGAAGGTGGAATCTGCCGGGTTCGGGACCGGCTGATGGTGATCATCAACCGCCGGGTTTCGGTTCAGACCAGGATCCGGATGCTGGAAACGGCACTGCAGCGGGCGGAGCGGTCAGTATTTGTTTCTTCAACGGAGAAAAGTCAGCCCGGTCAGACGGCAGTAGCGGATCCTGCCGGGGTGCGCAAAAAGGGTAATTAGCAAAAAACTGCCCGGTCAGTTGCCTGTCTCCAGCTGACGCAGGAGCCATTCGGCTTCGGGCTTGTCATCAAGATAGAAATCGGCAGGATAGGTGGGTTTTGCTGTCTTCAACAGCAGGCGCAGTTGCTCACGGGCAGCATCCCTTCTGCCCTGTTTGAGGTAGACACGGGCGAGGTCAAGCCGGATCACGGTGTAGTTGGGATCGAGCCGCAGTCCCTTTATCAGATATCTTTCCGCCTGCTTCAGGTCCCCACCGGCAAAGGGTGGCAGTTCGTAATAAAGCACACCAAGGGCTTCATAAACTGTGGGATAATTTGAGTCCAGTTCCAGTACCCGGTGGAATGCCTTTTTCAACGCTGGCACCATAAATAATGAGTTCAGTACCCCACGGGTTTCTCCGATCCTGCCTTGGGCAACTGCCCACCACATATGGCCATCCGGATTGTTAGGATTGACCTGCTGCAGGGTTTCGGCAATCGCCCGGGCGCGCTCAAAAAACCTGATTTTTTGTTCCCGGTCCGGTTCCAATTCGCCCAGCTGAGTGTGAATCCGGGACCAGAGGTAAAGGGTCGGTTCATGGCGCGGGTCAAGCTGGCGGGCGTGAGCGAGGAGTTGATAGGCGGAGTCAAGATAATGCGGATTGAGATGCCGGTTGAACAGAAAATAGCTAGCACGGTTGCAGATCGTGTCAATCCGGCTTACGGTGCTTAGAAGGGAAAAAATCAGTAAACAGGCCATTTATTCTTCCTGATACATGGAGTCGATCAGGGAAGTATATACCCGGCTGATTTCCGGACGCCGGGTTTTGAGCGTGGGAGTCAGAAGGCCGTTTTCCACCGTAAACGGCTCAGCAATGAGCCGGAACTTGCGGATCTGCTCATAAGGGGCAAAGGGGCGGAGACAGCGGTCAATTTCGGAACGGAACAGGCTGATGATCTGCGGGTGCGTGAGCAGGTCCTCATAGCGCTGAAAAGGTATGCGGTTTTCCCGGGCGTAATCTTCCAGGGTGAGCCGGGCGGGAACCAGCAGTGCAACCAGATAGGGCCGGCGATCGCCGATGACCACCGCCTGTTCAATGAATTTTGATGCCAGCAGCGCCTGTTCGATCGGCACCGGTGCAATGTTCTTCCCATAGGAGTTGACGATCAGCTCTTTGATCCTGCCGGTAATGATCAGGTTCCCCTCAGAGTCAAATCTTCCCTGGTCGCCAGTATGAAACCAGCCTTCAGGATCGATCACGCGGGCGGTCTCCTCCGGCTTTTGGTAATAGCCGAGCATGACATTGGGTCCGCGCACCAGAATTTCGTCATTTTCTCCGATTTTGACCTCAACGCCGGGGAACGGTTTGCCTACCGTGCCCACCTTTTCGGCGCCGGGAACTGCCGCGCAGACGACGGGTGAGGTTTCGGTCAGACCGTAACCTTCAACAAGGTTGAACCCGAGATTCCGGATTGTGCGTGCCAGTTTCCGTTCGAGCGGTGCGCCGCCGGAAACAATAAGCCGGATTCTGCCGCCGCCCAGTTTCCGCAGTTTGCGCACCACCAGGAGATCAAGGAGCATCTTTTTCAGCATCAGTCCGAGCGGAACCCGGCGTTTCCGGGATTTGAGCTGATGGTACCGGTTCAGGCTCTTAATCGTGGCGATCATCAAAATCCGCTGGAGAGCCGGACCGGTCAGGACCTTTTCCTGAACGGCATTATAAACCTTTTCGAGCACGCGGGGGACGACAATCAGCAGTGTCGGCCGGACTGCAGCCACATCCTCGCGGATCGTCTGGAGCGATTCCGCATAGGCGATGGCGGCGCCGGCAAAAAGCATGGTGTAATACCCGCAGGTCCGTTCGAACATATGACAGAGCGGGAGAAAGGAGACGAGCGTATCCTTCTCCGTGACATTGAAGCGCTCAATTGCCGCCTGGACATTGGACATGATGTTGCGGTGGGTGAGCATGGCGCCCTTGGGCTCACCGGTAGTCCCTGATGTATAGCAGATGGTCAGCAGGTCATCAGGTTTTGCAGGATGGGGTTCAAGCAGTCCCGGTTTGGTTTTCAGGGTATCTGCCCCCTGCTGCTGGAGACGGGTAAAGCTGATGATTCTTGCATCCGCACCGGCGGAGGGCTCGAAAAATGTGATGACCAGCTTCAAGCCCGGGATTGAGTTCAGTCGGGGGAGGAGCGGGTTGAGCAGGTCCGGTGACTCCACAAACAGGTGTGATACCTCGGCATCTCTGAGGATGTATTCTACCGTATCCAGGGCAAGGGTGTGATAGACGGGAACTACGACCGCGCCCAGCTTGATGGTGGCGAGATCGGCAATTACCCAATCCGGACGGTTGTAGGAATAGATCCCAACCCGCATTCCCGGTTTGACACCGCAGGCAGCCAGTCCGGCGGCAGTTTCGTCAACCAGCCGGTTCAGCTGCTCAAAGGTGATCGGCTGAAACCGGCCCCTGACCTTGTGCAGCAGGGCAGGTTTGGGTCCGCAGCGCCGGACTGCGGCGCTGAATGCTTCATAGACCGTGTCCTTCATAAATGAAATATGAACAGCTTCCGGAGAAAGTCAAGATGCGGGCGTGATTGACAGCGGAGCCAAAACCACCTATATTGATGTTGTGCATCTGCTCCGGATCATAACCAGCAACCTCGGATTGAAAATACTGGCACTTTTTTTTGCGGTATTCCTCTGGCTCGTGGCGGTGCTGGACCGGAGTTATGAGGTCCGGGTAAGGGTGCCGATTGTCCTTGGTGACCAGCGGCAGGAGGCGCGGGTAATTACCGATGTTGATGCCCGGACCGCGGTGGTCACGATCAGCGGCAAGGGCAAGGAGCTGCTGCGGCTCCGTCCCCAGCGGCTGGAGTTCCGGCCGGTAGTGCCGGAAGGCAGATTCGGCTCCCGGCAGATCAAACTGAATGTCAGCGATCTCAATCTTCCCGGCAATCTGAGCGTCCGGGCGGTGGAACCGGAGGTGATCGAGGTCCGGCTCGGTCCCGCAGCTTCCAAAGAGGTCAAGGTGACCGTGCCGACCAAGGGGCAGCCCGGTGGTGGAATGATGGTTTCCGAACTCCGGGTCAATACTTTGGTCCGGGTAACGGGTACGGCAGGAGATATTGAGCAGATTGCCGAGATCTCTACCGAGACGCTGGATCTGAGTTCAGTTCGCAGTAACGAGGTGCGGAGGCTGGCGGTTCAGGTGCCACGAGCGGGGGTTACATGCACACCCGAAACGGTCGAGGTCGAGATTCGGCTGGAGAAAGAGGGGGCAAGGATTTTGCTCGGACTGCCGGTCCGGGTGCTGGCACCGCCCACCTGTGAAGTCCGGGTTGAGCCGGCTGAGGCACAGGTGGCAATTGCCGGTCCGGCAGACCGGATCGATTCCATTGAGCCATCGGATATTACGGTCCAGATCAAAATTTCCAGTTTGAGTCCAGGGCAATATCGGCTGGGGGCGGATGTGGTGTTGCCCGAAAAGTTCCGGCTGGTGAAGATTGAGCCGCTGCTTTTTGATGTGACCGTCCGCTGAAATGCTGATTCTGGGGATTGAAACATCCTGCGATGAAACCGCGGCAGCGGTGTTAGAGGATGGTCTTTTTGTCCGGTCCAGTACTGTCTCTTCCCAGCTTGTGCATGCACTTTACGGCGGCGTAGTCCCGGAGCTGGCAGCACGGGCACATATCCGTATGATTGTGCCTGTGGTGGAACAGGCAGTGCGGGAAGCCGGAATCGATTATCCGCAGGTGGAGCTGATTGCTGTGACCCATGCCCCCGGACTGCTGGGTGCTCTGCTTGTCGGTCTGCCCTTTGCCAAGGGTTTGAGTTTCAGCCTGAACATCCCGTTTGTCGGGGTAAATCACATTGAGGGGCATATCTTTGCCCTGCGGCTTGAATATCCCCAGCTTCAGCCGCCATACCTGGGAGTGGTGCTTTCCGGCGGTCATACCGAACTGCTGCTCGTTAATGACTGGTGTGAATATCAGGAGCTGGGGGCAACAGTTGATGATGCCTGTGGTGAGGCTTTTGACAAGGTGGCAAAGCTGCTCGGTCTGACCTATCCCGGCGGGGTTGAGATTGAACGGCTGGCGCTTGAGGGCAGACCGGTAATAGACTTTCCGGTTGCTGATGCCGGCGGGCTGGACTTCAGTTTTTCCGGACTCAAGACCGCGGTTCTCTATTATCTGCGCGAGCATCCGGATGCCCACCGGCCGGATGTGGCAGCTTCGTTTCAGGTGGCAGCGGTCCGCCAGATTGCAAAAAGGGTGGAACAGGCGGTCCGGCAGACGGGAATGAGAAGGGTTGGTGTCTCTGGTGGTGTGGCGGCAAACCGGTATCTGCGCCAGCAGTTGCAGCTGCTAGCCGATCGACTAGGGTTTGAACTTTTAATTCCCCGACCCAAGTTCTGCACTGATAATGCAGCGATGATTGCCGCTGCCGGCTATGAGCGGTTCCGGCGGTTTGGTCCTTCTCAATTTGACCTGCCAGCCTTTGCCCGGCTGTCGTTTGCCGGTTCAAATCAGAAATAAGTTTTTTCTGCGACCGGGTGGGATGTCCTTTCTGCCGGGGATTGACTGCGGATGGCAGGCAGATAGAATTGGCACAGGATGAAGGTATATAATACCCTCACACGACAGAAAGAGGAATTTGTCCCGGTGGAGAAGGGCAGGGTCAGAATCTATACCTGCGGACCAACCGTCTACTGGTTTGCCCATATCGGTAATTTCCGGGCATATGTGTTTGCCGACACCCTGCGCCGGGTGTTTGAATATCTGGGCTATGAGGTCCGCCATGTGATGAACATTACTGATGTCGGGCATCTGACTACTGATGATGACCTGGGTGAGGATAAGCTTGAGGCGGGCGCCCGGCGGGAGGGGAGAACGCCAGAGGAGATCGCCCGGTTTTATGAGCAGGCGTTCTTTGCTGATGCACAGAAACTCAATATTATCAGACCGCATATTGTCTGCCGGGCAACTGAGCATATTCCGGATATGATTGAACTGATCCGGCGGATTGAGGCGAATGGATTTACCTACCGGACCAGTGTCGGGTTGATCTTTGATACCAGCAGGTATCCGGATTACTGGCGTCTGGGCAGGCTGAATCTGGAGGAGCAGCGTGCCGGTGCCAGAGTGGCGGTGGACCCGGAACGGCGTAACCCGTCCGACTTTGCGCTCTGGATTACCAATCAGCCCAGACACCTGATGCAGTGGGATTCGCCTTGGGGCCGGGGATTCCCGGGCTGGCATATTGAATGCTCGGCAATGTCAATCAAGTATCTGGGGGAGGAGTTTGACATTCACACCGGCGGAATTGACCATATCCCGATTCACCACACGAACGAGCGGGCGCAGAATTTTGCTGCCACCGGCCGGGAGGTGGTGCGCTACTGGATGCATAACGCCTTTCTCCAGCTCGGTGAGGCACGGATGGGCAAGTCGGAAGGCAATATCATGACCGTCACTGAGCTGGAAAGGCAGGGTTATGAGCCCCTGGCGTTCCGGTATCTGTGCCTGACCGCCCATTACCGGATGCCGCTTAATTTTACGATTGAAGCACTGCAGGGAGCGCAGAACGGGCTCCGAGGGCTGCGGGAGCTGGGATTGAATGCCCGGACCTGGCAGGAGGTTACAGGTGAATCGGAATGGCTGGAACGGGCACAGCTGGAATTCCAGACTGCGCTTGAGGATGATCTGAACCTGCCGCAGGCAATGGCGGTGGTGTGGAGTCTGGTGCGGGAGGGCAACCGGCGCCAGGACCGCCGTGCCTGGAAGCTGCTCCTCGATTTTGACCGGGTTCTAGGTCTCCGGCTCGGAGAAACGCTCGAGGGGGAACAGGACATACCAGCCGATGTCCGGGCGCTGGCTGAGGAGCGGGAGCAGGCACGCCGGGCAAAGGACTGGGCAAGGGCGGACCGGTTGCGGGCGGAGATTTTAAGCCGGGGTTTTGTGATTGAGGATACAAAAGAGGGCTGGCGTTTGAAACGTGCTTGACTTGTGACCGGTTTTATGTTAAATTTAAAGCTGTCTGGGCCCTTAGCTCAAGTGGTAGAGCACTGTGCTGATAACGCAGGGGTCAGTGGTTCGAGTCCACTAGGGCCCATTTTAATTTTATGAATCGCCGGATTGTGATTCTGATTGTGGCGTTGATGGTGCTGGTAACTATTCTCGGTACCGCGTTAACAGTCGGGGTATTTCTTTCCGGAGTCAGGAAGGAGGAAATACCGGCAGCAGGGGGTGCGCTTGGTTATCTTACCATTGAAGGGACAATAACCGATTCCCGGGAGACGGTACGTCAGCTCCAGTCGCTGGCAAAGAATAAGCAGGTAAAGGGGATTCTGATTCGGGTGGAGAGTCCGGGCGGCGGTGTAACTGCCGCACACGAAATTTACTCCGAGATCAAACGTATCCGGGAGCAGGGTAAGCCGGTGGTGGTGTCAATGGGCACGGTTGCTGCCTCGGGCGGGTATTATGTCTCGACACCGGCCGATGTGATCGTTGCCAACCCCGGTACTCTGACCGGTTCGATCGGGGTAATCATGCAGCTGCCCGTGGTCCGCGGGTTGCTGGACAAGCTCGGAATGCGGGTGGAGACAATCAAGTCCCGGGAGGCAAAGGATGTCGGCTCACCATTCCGGGAGATGACCGATGCTGACCGGCGTCTGCTTCAGACAGTGGTTAATGATGTGTACAGTCAGTTTCTGGAGGTAGTAAGCCGGGAGCGGAAGATTCCGCTTGACAGTCTGGAAAAGATCGCCGATGGCAGAGTTCTGACCGGCAGACAGGCGCGGCAGTTTGGTCTGGTGGATACGCTGGGTACATTTGAGGATGCAAAGCGGATTCTGGCTGAGCGCTGCGGGATCAGGGGCGAGCCGAAGTGGGTTAAACCCCGTCCGAAGCTGCGCCAGCTCTGGCGGGAGTTTTTTGACGAGGCCGGTGAACGGTTTTTCGGGATGCGGAACTATCCCCAGCTTTTATACCGCTGGTTCTGATTTTCCCTGACAGTTCATCAAAAATCGATTAATTTCCGGAGCGCTCGGCTCACGGCGAACTGGCAGGAGGAGTTAGCTGCGGCTTGGTGGCGGTTCTGATCAGCCGTCGGGCACGGGTGAGCAATCGGTGGATGGTGCGCAGTTTCTCCTCTGCAGTTTTTGGTTCAGCCTCGGACTTTGTCTGCTCAAGCAGGGTCCGCGCCTGGGTTAACAGTGATTCCGCGCTATTCAGTGAGCTCGCGGCTTCAGGAGAGAGCGGAACCGCCTTTGCTTGTGCCAGCCGGGCGGTAACCTGATTAACGCTGGCTTCAGTCCGTTCAGTCTGCAGTTTGATTTCTTTTGCTGTGATCCGGCGCTGGGTGCTCTTGCTGCCGGCAATGATGAATATGATACCGGCGATCACCAGGATACCGACAGCCGTCCAGATGATAATCCTCAGTTTCATCTTCTGCTCCTTTGGGCGGGGGTTTGATCTCAGTTCCCAAACCCCCGCCCGGGATTGTTATTTCTACTCCCCTCGTTTCGCCAGCCGTTTGAGCTTGCGCAGTTCGGAAATATAGTCCTGAATCTCATTGCGCTTGTCGGTCAGCTGTTTTGGGTCGGTGAGAGTCTGGAACTCGGCGATCGCAGCCTGTGCCTTAGCCATTACCTCCTGCGCCTTTTCAGCTGATGGTCCGCTCAGTCCGGCGAAGTCCTTCCCGAGGTCGTTGAGGATGTCATTCCAGCGGGCGACTTCCTTGGGAATGTCAGCGACCTCCACAACACGCTTGCCCACCCTTGATTCCTGAGAACGGGTGCGGATCACCCAGATGCCGACGATGATGACGATGATGCCGAGGACGACATACAGGATGATTCGGCTTTTCGGGATTTTTGCCATTGCTCCTCCTTTTATTTGGTTGTCCTGTTTTTGCTGCCCGCTGCTGACGGGATACCCGCCCGTCCGCAGCAATGTTTATATTTTTTCCCGGACCCGCAGGGACACGGGTCATTACGCCCGACCTTGGGCGTTTCCCGGCGGATGGGTGCCGGTCCCGGACCCAATGCCGGCGGTTGCGAGCCTGCTTCCGCAGTCGCCTGAGGTTTATAGGCACGCACCGGTGTCCGGGTCCTCGGGTTCAGCCGGTCCTCACCACTTTTCGGGTCGAGCCGGAAAAGCACGCGCAGCGCCTGCTGATAAAATTCCTGCATCGTCTCACTGAACAGACGGAAGGACTCCTGCTTGTATTCCACGAGCGGGTCCTTCTGACCATAAGCCTGCAGGCCAATTCCTTCCCGCAGGATATCGAGCTGGTGCAGATGGTCGCGCCAGGCTTCATCCAGTGTGCCGAGAAATATCCGGCGGCACCACTGGGGAAACCGTTCCGGACCGAGCTCACCGGCCAGCTGCTGATACCGGTGGCGGGCGATCTCTTCCAGCATCGACTTCAACTGCTGACGGTTGTGCACCGTTTTGACCATTTCCTCCGGATTGATATCGGCAAGAAAGGTCTTGAGCATCTCGCCGCGCAGTCCGTCCCAGTTCCACTCATCAATATTGCCGGTGGCAAACTGTTCAATCAGCCGGTCAAGATACAAATCCAGAATATCATTAAATACACCGGCGAGGTCGGGCTCTTTGAGAATGGTGTCGCGCAGACTGTAAATTACCTCCCGCTGGCGGTTCATCACATCGTCATATTCCAGCAGGTGACGCCGGATTTCCGCATTACGGATCTCCACCCGCTTCTGGGCGTTGGCAATCACCCGGGTAACCAGCTTGTTGGCAACCGGTTCATCCTCATCCGGTGCCCAGCGGTCAAGAACCGCTGCCATCCGGTCCGAGCCGAACAGGCGGAGCAGATCATCCTCAAATGAGAGGAAAAAGCGCGATGAGCCGGGATCGCCCTGCCGGCCCGATCTGCCCCGGAGCTGGTCATCGATCCGGCGTGCCTCATGCCGTTCGGTGCCGATGACATACAGTCCGCAGGGGACTTCCTCATAGCAGCGTCCGGGTTTTTCCTCCCAGTAGGCGCATTTGCCGTCACCGGAAATCAGATAGCACCGCTCGCCCTTGACCACCCCGGGTCCCAGCTTGATGTCGGTGCCCCGGCCCGCCATGTTCGTGGCAATGGTTACTGCCCCGGGCTGGCCGGCATAGGCGATGATCTGGCTTTCGGCTTCGTGATTCTTGGCGTTGAGGATTGAATAGCGGATGCCGGTCGGGCGCAGCATCCGGTCCAGCTCTTCGGACGCCTGGACCGAGGTGGTACCGACCAGTATCGGCCGGCCGAGCCTGTGCCATTTGACGATTTCTTTGACCACCGCCTGATACTTTGCCTTCTTGGTGCGGAAGACAACATCCGGATAGTCAATCCGGCGCACCGGTGCGTTGGTCGGGATTTCAATCACCTCAAGTTTATAAACCTGATAAAGCTCACTGGCGATGCTTAAGGCGGTTCCGGACATACCGGCGATCTTCTTATACATCCGGAAGTAGTTCTGCAGGGTGATGGTGCCGAAGGTCTGGGTCTCCTCCCGGACCTGAACCTGCTCCTTTGCCTCGAGCGCCTCATGCAGACCGTCCGAGAACCGCCGGCCCGGCATCAGCCGGCCGGTGAACTCATCAACGATTACCACCTGACCGTCCGGGGTCACCACATAGTCCACATCCTTCTCAAACAGGGCATAGGCCTTGAGCAGGGCATGGATGTTTGCCAGCCGGTCGCTCTTTTCCGCAAACTGGCGGTAGGTTTCCTCCTTGCGCTGTGCCCGTTCCTCCGGAGTGAGTCCGGGCTCAACATCCCAGCGGGCAAGCTCGGTGCTCAAATCCGGCAGTACAAAGAAGTTCGGATCATGGGGGGACAGGGCGGCACGCCCCTTGTCGGTCAGCTCAACCGAATGATCCCGTTCATCAATAACGAAAAACAGTTCGGCATCAATTTCGGGGAGCCGCTTGTCCCGGCGCAGGATTCCATCCACCTGTTCAATCGTCCTTTTTACCCCCTCCTCCTGCTGGACCCGCATCAGCCGTTTGTTCTTCGGTGATCCACGGAGCGCCTGCAGGAACTTTATTCCTGCCTCACTGGTTTTTCCCTGGCGCCAGAGCCGTTCCCCTTCTTCGACCAGCCGGTCCACCAGCCGGTCCTGCTCCCGGAAGAGCCGGCTGATCAGGGGCACCAGTTCCTGGAGCTGCTTCTGCTTGGAAAAGCCGACCGGTCCGGAGATGATGAGCGGGGTGCGGGCTTCGTCAACTAGGATGATGTCCACCTCGTCAATGATCGCATAATGGTGGCCCCGCTGGACCTTGTCTTCCCAGGCGAGGACCATGTTATCGCGCAGATAGTCAAATCCGAACTCGTTGTTGGTGCCATAGGTGATGTCGCAGGCGTACTGGGGCCGGCGTTCTTCCGGGCTCATTCCCGCCTGGATATAACCGACGGTCAGGCCCAGTGACTCATAAATCGGTCCCATCCACTCCCGGTCGCGCCGTGCCAGGTAATCATTAACCGTGACCAGATGGCACCCCTTTTTCTCCAGCGCATTGAGATAGAGCGGCATCGTTGCCACGAGTGTCTTGCCCTCCCCGGTTTTCATCTCCGCCACCTTGCCTTCATGGAGAACAATTGCACCGATCAGCTGGACATCAAACGGCACCATGTCCCAGGTGATCTCCTGATTGGTTACGGTCCAGCGCTTGCCGACGAGCCGCCGGCAGGCTTCCTTGACCAGGGCAAAGGCTTCAGGCAGGATCGAGTCCAGGGATTCGCCGTCCCGGACCCGGGCGATGAACTCCTCGGTCTTTTTGGGCAGGTCGGAGTCAGCAAGGGTTTTATAGGTTTCATAGATGGCGTTGATCTCTGCCACCTTCTCCCTCAGCCTTCTTACCTCCCGTTCGCTCTTGCTCGGAACGAGCCGTTTCAACAAACCCAGCATTTTAATAAACTATTTTAATAATTTGAGCAGCACTTGTCCAGATTTGACATCAGCTCAGTTTCTTCACCGCCCGTTCCATTTCCTCGCGCACCTCCCGGAACCCCTCCCGACCGATTGCGCTCCTGAGGGCAGGAATGGCATCCGGGTCGCCGATTTCCGCCAGTGCCCGGGCTGCGGCTTTGCGTACCTCCTGACTGGAATCGGAGAGGGCAACACACAGGTCATGGACCGCCTCCGGTGCCTTGATCCGGCCCAGGAGCCGGGCAACTTCCAGCCGGATTTCCGGGCGGAGATCACGCAGCCGGGGCAGAAGACATTCCAGCGCCGCCTTTCCGGCGCTGCTGAGCGCTCCCCAGTCCTGCCGGGCGCAGAAAAACTGGAGCCGGGTCCGGGGATCGGTCGGGACATTGCGCTGAGCAACGAGCGCCTCGGCTGCCGCCTTGCGCACCGCTGCATCAGGGTCGCTGAGCGCCTGAATCAGTGCTGGTGTTGTTTCCGGTGCCGGGGGGAAGTTCAGACCAAGTGCGTGGGCGGCATACTCGCGGGCGTTCGGGTTGTTATCGCTGGTGAGCAGTTCCGCAAGTCTGATTCCGGCGTCCGGGTAATTCCGGGGTGTGATTGACCGCGCTGCCGCCTGCCGGACCTCAAGGTCGCCGTCTCGCAGAGCAAAAAGCAACCGATCGAGTGCGATGGTGCGGATCCGAGCCGGGGTATTTTCCGGCACCGCACCCAGTGCCATTGCCGCATTCACTCTGACCTCAGTTTCGAGGTCATCAAGCGCGGTCACCAGCAGTTTGACCGCAGGCTCCAGATGAACCGGCAGCAGGAGCCGGGCGGTAGTCTGAACCGCAACGATTTTCAGCTCCGGCGGTTCTTCGGTGTTGGTGATGAGCTGTTCGAACCGGTGCAGGGCTTTTTCCGGAGCGACCTCTGCCATCCGCTCCAGCACCCGCGACTGGAGGTTGATCATCCCCTCTTCTGCCAGGCGGGGTTCAAGCAGGCAGGCAAGCGAATCAAAGCTGTCGGTCTGCATGATCAGGCGTTCCAGCTCCCGCTCGGCCTGTCTGCGCTCAGCATCCCGGTCCAGCAGTTTTGCCTGAGCAAGCCAGTAGTCCAGTGTCTGTTCCGGTGTGCGCGGTTGAAACTGGCGGCGCCGGAGCGCCTTCAGGGCAAAAATCCGTTCCTGAGGCTGGGCTGCCCGCAGCCGTTTGATCAGTTCCTGCTCAACTTCGGGTGAACCGGCACGGGCAAGGGCGTGCAGACAGTGCTCATAAAGCTGATAGAGCAGCATCAGATTCTTCAGATGGCGTCGGAATTCAAGGTCAACCTGTCGGATTTCAGTTTCCAGCTCCGATTTCAAACCCTCGAGCTCAGCCTGCGGGGCGTTCCGGCGCCGGGCTTCAGCCAGCAGCTTTTCATATTCGCTGACGATCCCGGATTGGAATGTGATCCGGATCCGGTTGACCACCCGCGCAACCGGTCCCAGTCCGGTTTCTGCCTTTTCCCAGGTGAAATCCTCATCTTCCGGCAAGGGCGTCAGCCGCTCCGGTGGTTGGGGGAGACGGTTGAGAACATCAAAGACAAAATCAACATCCTCAACCCGGCCGGACTGTGTCCTGATAGTTACCCCATTTTTTGCTGATTCCAGCTCCTTTTCAAGCCGGACAGAAAAGTCGCGCAGTTTATCTGCCAGTTCCGGACGGTTAAGGTCAACAGTCTCCAGCAAATGCCAGAAGGAAAGGAGACTTGAGACCTTTGACCCGGGCTTCCGATGTCCGAACAGCCATTTCATAACAGAATAGACTAATACAGTTATCAGTAAAAATCAAGAGGTTCTGTGTCTATCTCAACCCTGTCCTGGACAGAAATATGTGCTCAGTCATGCACAAATCAAGTTTAAGTTATCTCATTGATAAACATATAGTTAGCATTACAGAAGCGATTTTGGGGGGCTAGCCCGGGGCAGGCCCGGATACGGTTGGGGGAACGAGTGCTTGTTATGCTGTGATTTATGGCTGGGTCTAAGACCCAGGGAGGGGTTTATCCCGGGTTCAGATTTTGGTGCTGGTGTTGATTCGGGCCGGGGCAGGGTGTCAGACAGACCTTTCACAATTGAGGCCGGAGTTCCGGTCAGGTTTGCCGGGGTGATATGGGGTCTGTGCCGGGCTGAATAACTCACCGGTTTTGATACCGAAGCAGAATGCGGTTTTTGCTCTGCCCGGCAGGGTGGAATGCAGTTAAAAAATTTGACAATGATGACGATAAAATTAAAATTGATTAAGCAGTCAAAACCGGAGGTGTATTAATGAGGAGATTTGTTCTGAGCGGTCTACTTCTGCTCCTTGCCTTCGGCTTCGGGATGATCAGTCCGGAGCTGGAGCGGCATCTGAGCACCGCGGCGGCTGACCAGAAGCTGCCGGTTCACATCGTTCTGAAAAACCAGTATGACACCCGG
>JBDRTY010000007.1 GCA_039801085.1 candidate division WOR-3 bacterium
CGAGGAATCGCTCCCTCCTTCTGTCATTCCGAGCGAGGCGTAAGCCGAGTCGAGGAATCGCTTTTGAGGGATTTCTCCATTCCGCTTCGCTTCAGTCGAAATGACTGTTCCTTTAGTCATTCCGAGCCTGCCCCTCCTTCCTGTCATTCCGAGCCTGTCGAGGAATCGCTTTTCAGAGATTTCTCCACTCCGCCTCGCTGTCGCTCGGCTCCGGTCGAAATGACCGGAAGAAATATGCCTCGGACGTCGTCCGGTCGAAATGACCGTCCTTTTTAGTCATTCCGAGCGACGCCCCGCAGGGGCGGAGTCGAGGAATCCCGTTTGCGGGCTAATTTTCTGCTTGACAGCGGGCAGACAGGGGTGTATAATTTTAGTGCCACCTGAGTGGGTGACATCCGAATAAAAAAGGTACAGGGTAAGGGCGTCTGAAAGTAGGGCAGTCGATGTCCAAAATCGGACGCTACACATATGGTAAAACAAAAAGGAGGCAAGGTATGCGTAAAGCGGTAGCACTGACACTGCTCCTATTGGCAGTGGTGGCACTGGCAATTGCGCCAAAACCACCTGCAATCAACCCGGAGACGGGTGAGCCGGTAGGACCAGTGATACCCCATCAACTGACGGGCAAGACACCGCTACCACCGAGCCAGGCGTATGTGGAGTGGCAGAACTCCCAGGCGCCTTGGGCGGAGACCGATGCCCAATGGCAGGATACGGTCCGGCTGACCAACAACTCGGTCACGGACTATGCTTCTTACCAGGGGCATGAGGCGGTCGGTGTAGATCCGTCAGGCAGGGTGCATGTGGTCTGGATGTCCTATCAGACACCAGGGACCTATTCACCGCAGGTTTATTACAAGCGGTATTATCCGGGCAGTGGCTGGACTACGGATACCTGTATTTCCGGTGATGTGGCGTCAACCGGTTATTCCTATTATCCTGCGCTGGCGATTGATTCCTCCGGCAATGTCCATGTGGTCTGGTATCACTACAAAGTTGCTTCTGCACCAACCGGTTATTACATCGCCTACAAGATGTGCACCCCGACTTCATCGGGTAATGGCGGCTGGTCGGCAACTCAGCGGATTACCGAGGATACCCTGCTCTGGTATAAATACTATCCCTCAATCGCCTGCACGCCGAACGGTAATGTCCATGTTGCCTATTACTGCTATTATTCCACACTGGGTTATTGCGTCGGCTACAAGGAGAAGGTAGGGAGCACCTGGCAGGCACGGCAATGGGTTGACTCCACCTCGACCAGTTATTATCACTACTGGGTTGATATTGCCGGCGGCAGGGACAACAATGTCCATGTGGTCTGGTATGGATATCAGCCGAGCAATACCTCCTATTACCAGATCTGGTATCGGGGAAGATTCTCAGGGACCTGGGGTGCAATCCAGAATGTTTCCAAATGGGGTTATTACTGCTACTACCCGACTATTGCGGTTGACCCGAGAGACAATGTGCCCGCAGTGGTTTACTACACCTATACGCTGCCGAACTACTGGTATCTGCTGGCATTCAAGAAGCGGCTGGGCGCTGCAAGCACCGACACCTGGCCTGATGCCTATGAAAATGTGCTGGGTGCCGACACAACGCTCTACGCCTATATGCCCTGTTTGGTCTACTCCAAGGAGGGCAGAGCCCATGTAGTCTGGAATGGGTATCCATCATCAGGCAATTACTATTATGCGGTTCGGTATAACTCCCGTTCACCTGCTGGAACATGGGATGCGCCTTACACCATCTGCTATGTTCCTTCTTATTATCAGTATTATCCGTCAATGAACAATGGCGGAAACGGAGAGGATTCACTTGCGGTTCATGTAACCTGGACCGGTACTCATCCGGGTAACTATGAAATCTATTATGCGAAGGGTCTGCCCCCCTCACCTTACGACTTGGCGATGCACCGAATCACCCTGCCCAGCGGTCTGCATGAGGTCGGGGAGAATGTCAACCCGTCGGTCTGGGTGAAGAATGTGGGTACCGCCTCGGTCTCCAGCTTCAGCGTCAAGCTGGATATCGGCAGTTCCTACAGTTCGACCGTGACCGTGAATCAGACGCTGGCACCGGGTGATACCTACAATGTAACCGGATTTTCCACCTGGACGCCGTCAACGAGCGGTTCGTATGCGGTCCGGTGCTCGGTCCAGCTGTCCGGGGATGGCAACAACGCCAACGACCGGATTACTCAGACAACCCTAGTTGCGGACTTTGTGGAGCGGTTTGATGTCGCAAATGGCAACTTCCGGGGCACGGGTGGCTGGTCCTGGGGTCAGCCCCAGTCACCGCGAACACCACCGCCGTCAACTCCGAACTGCTGGGGTGATGTGCTGTCCGGATATTATCAGAACAGTGCCAATGACACCCTGCTCTCCTTCAACCTGGTTGCGACTGCGGACACACCGGTGGTGATGTTCATGCACTGGATGTATTGCGAAACCTATTATGATGGCGGTAACTTCAAGTATTCAACCGATGGCGGACAGACCTGGACACTATTGAATCCTGATGGCACAAGAGCCTACTACGGCTATGTTTATGGTCTGGGTGAGAACGGTTACTCCGGCTCCTGGGACTGGGAGGTTGCGCGGTTCAAGATCCCGGTCGCAAATGGCACATCCTTCAAGGTGCACTGGCGGTTCGGTTCCGACGGCTCGGTTGTTTACTACGGCTGGCTGATTGACAATGTTGCAGGTATCGGCTGTCGCAAGCCGGTGGATGTCGGGGCAACCGAGATTCTGGCACCGACCGGCTCGATTCCCTACGGTGTGGCGGTAACACCGCAGGCGAAGGTGTGGAACTTCGGTTCCGGTACCCAGAGCTTCCCGGTGGAGTTCCGGATCGGCTCGGTTTATGCGGATACGCAGGCGGTGAGCAGTCTGGCACCGGGCGAGTCGGCAATCGTCAGCTTCACACCGTGGACACCGACTGCAAAGGGCAGCTATGCGACCAGCGCGACCACACTGCTCAGCAGTGATGAGGTGCCGGATAACAACACCGTGACCGGTTCAGTGGATGTGTATCTCGTCGATGTCCAGCCGACCGCAATCGTCCGGCCGGTGGGCGAGGTGGATTCCGGTGCGGTGATTGCACCGCAGGTGCGGGTCCGCAACAACGGCTCCTCAACCGTCTCCTTCTATGTCCAGCTCCAGATCGGCTCCAGCTACAATCAGCAGCGGCTGGTGGTCGGTCTGACTCCGGATGAGGAGCGGCTGATTACCGGGTTCCCGAACTGGGTTGCGAACGAGCTTGGTGACTTTGAGGTCCGGTGCACAACCCGGCTGACCGGTGATATGATTACCGCAAACGACCTGCTGACCGACTCGGTCCATATCCACAAGTTTGATGTGGCGACGACTCAGATTACCGTGCCGAGTGGTAATCTGAGCCGGGGTGCGGTCATCACGCCGACCGCGAAGTATGCGAACTACGGCGATCAGGCAGCAGATGTTGATGTCCACTATCTGATTTATGACGAAACGATGACCGCGGTCTATGACCAGACCGAGCAGTTGACGCTGGATCCGGGTGCTGAGGTTGAGCATGCGTTCAGCACGCCGTGGACTGCGGCTAACACCGGTTCCTATCTGGCGGTTGCCTACATCGTCTCCGCCCGGGACAATAACCATGCGAACGACACAGCGCAGTTTGCGTTTATCGTCCGGGTGCCGTATGATCCCGGCTGGAAGGAGATGGCTTCAATCCTCGGTGAGGTCAAGGACGGCGGGTTTGTGGTCAAGGATCCGGATGGTGGCAAGCTCTATGCGGCGCGCGGCTACAAATCCGGCGACTTCTATGTCTACGACATCGAGACCAACACCTGGAGTGCACTGCCGGCAGCACCGGCGATCATCGGCAAGGGTGGCAACGGCTGCTACGGCAACGGCTATGTGTATGTGATGCACGGACAGAACAGTGCCAAGTTCTCCCGGTTCAGCATCGCTGATAACAGCTGGGAAGCCCTGCCCGACATTCCGGCATGGACCTCGGGCAAGAACCCGAAGGGTGGCGGTGACCTGGCATATGCCGAGGTTGACGGTGTGCCCTATGTGTATGTGCTCAAGGGCTACAAGCAGGACTTCGGCAGATACAACCTGGTGACCGGCACCTGGGAGGAGCTGACTCAGGCACCGGCGGGTGCCAAGCCGAAGTGGGACAAGGGCTCCTGGCTTGTCTATGACGGTGCGACTACCCTCTATGCGCACAAGGCGAAGTACTCCGAGCTGTGGACATATGACCTGGCTGGTGGTGCCTGGAGTGCGGCAGCCCTGCCGGGGATTCCTTACCCGAGCACCAAGACCGGCAAGAACAAGAAGCCCAAGGACGGCAGTGATGGTGTCTACTACAACGGCTTCCTGTATGCGCTCAAGGGCGGTAACACCTGCGAGTTCTGGAAGTATGACATCAGCGGCGGGACCGGCTGGACCGAGCTGGATATAATACCGGAAGTCGGGACGACCGGCAAGAAGAAGCGGGTGAAGAACGGTGGCTCACTGGCGAGCAATGGTGATGGCGCCTTCTTCGCACTCAAGGGCGGCAAGACGATGGAGTTCTGGCGCTACTACGAGGAACCGGCACCACTGGCTTCTGCGCCCGAGCGTTCGGGTGTGATGGGTCAGACGGTGACGCCGGCACGGTTCGGCTTCGCACTGACGCCCAATCCGCTGGTGAAGGGCTATGGTCTGCTCTCCTACAGTGTGCCGCAGGCGGGTGCGGCGCGGGTGAAGGTGTTTGATGTCACGGGTCGGACGGTTGCGGAGTTCGGCTTTGTGGCGCAGGGCACCGGCACCCGGAGCCTGGATCTGCGGCAGCTGTCTGCCGGCATCTACCTCGTGAAGTTCGAGGCGGCAGGACAGAGCGCAAGCCAGAAGCTCATCGTCCAGTAGCGACTGCGAACGGATTGCGGGGGGCGATATCGCCCCCCGCTTTTGTTTTTGAGGGATTTCTCCACTCCGCCCTTCGGGCTCCGGTCGAAATGACTGTCCTCTTTTCTGTCATTCCGAGCGAGCCGAAGGCGAGTCGAGGAATCTTAAGGGATTTCTCCACTCCGCCTCGCTGTCGCTCGGCTCCGGTCGAAATGACCGGGAAAATGTGGCTGCGGCGTCGTCCGGTCGAAATGACCTTCCTCTTTTCCGTCATTCCGAGCGAGGCGTAAGCCGAGTCGAGGAATCGCTCCCCCCTTCTGTCATTCCGAGCCTGTCGAGGAATCTCCTTTGAGGGATTTCTCCACTCCGCCTCGCTGTCGCTCGGCTCCGGTCGAAATGACCTTTTCCCTGTCATTCCGAGCGAGGCGTAAGCCGAGTCGAGGAATCGCTCCCCCCTTCTGTCATTCCGAGCCTGTCGAGGAATCGCTTTTTGAGGGATTTCTCCATTCCGCTTCGCTCCAGTCGAAATGACTGTCCTCTTTTCCGTCATTCCGAGCGGAGTGAAACGGAGTCGAGGAATCGCTCCCTCCTTCTGTCATTCCGAGTTTGTCGAGGAATCGCTTTTAAGGGATTTCTCCACTCCGCCTCGCTGTCGCTCGGCTCCGGTCGAAATGACCGAAAAAAGGTGCCTCGGCGTCGTCCGGTCGAAATGACCTTCCTCCTTCCTGTCATTCCGAGCGAGGCGTAAGCCGAGCCGAGGAATCCCTCCCCCTTTCTGTCATTCCGAGCCTGTCGAGGAATCTCCTTTGAGGGATTTCTCGACTTCGCCCCTTCGGGGCTGCGCTCGAAATGACCCTGCACCCTCGTCATTCCGAGCGGAGTGAAACGGAGTCGAGGAATCCCTTAAACAATGCAAAATGTAAAATTCACAGCGAAAATTTTGTGAAAACGGGTTTTGCCTGATAACCTAAGAACTTTCAATATCTTAGCGTCTTGAACGCCAGAATGTGCCAGCCGAGGGGGCAGTTCCCCTTACGGTATGGTAGCAGGCAGGAAAACGGGCGGGTTTGCGGAACAGGGGTGTGGTGGCTGGTGTTTGACATCGGGCAGGTGTAAGTTAAAATTACAGCTCCGGATGAGCGAAATTGCCCGTTTTATTGACCACACCCGGCTGAAGCCGGAGACGACGCCGACTGATATCCGTCAGCTGTGCCGGGAGGCGAAGCGTTACGGATTTGCGACCGTGTGTGTCAACTCCTGTTATGTCCCGCTTGCGGTCCGGCTGCTTGCCGGGAGTGGTGTCGGGGTGTGTTCGGTGGTCGGGTTTCCGCTCGGCGCAATGCTGACCGAAGCCAAGGTGGCAGAGGCAAGGTCGGCAATCCGCGCCGGTGCCACCGAGATTGACATGGTGATGAATATCGGGCTGTTCAGGGCGCAGCGGTACCGTGAGGTGTTGCTTGACATTCAGGCGGTGAAGCGGGTGGCAGGGAAAAGGGTGGTCAAGGTGATCATTGAGACCGGGCTTCTGACCGATGAGGAGAAGGTGCGGGCAGCACGGCTGGTGCTTGCATCCGGTGCCGATTTTGTCAAGACCTCAACCGGCTTCGGTCCGGGCGGGGCAACGGTTGAAGATGTGGCACTGCTTGCCGGAGTGGTCCGGGGCAGGATCGGAATCAAGGCTGCCGGCGGGATCCGGACCCTGGAGCAGGCAGGAGCACTGCTGGCAGCAGGCGCAACCCGGCTGGGCACTTCTGCCGGAGTGGCAATTGTGAGTGAGGAGCAAAGCAGTAAACAATGAAATAATAAGGAGGAGTTTTATGGCATATGGCAAGATCAGGGAGTTTCTGCAGAATGAGCTGAAGACGGTCCGGGAGCAGGGGCTCTATAAGGAGGAGCGTTATATCCACGGACCGCAGGGGGCGCAGATCAAGGTTGAGTATCCGGAAGGGGCACCACAGAAGGGGGTGCTGAACTTCTGCGCCAATAACTATCTCGGGCTTTCGAGCCATCCGGAGGTGATCAAGGCGGCGCACGAGGCGCTGGAGCAATGGGGCTACGGGCTGTCCTCGGTCCGGTTTATCTGCGGAACCCAGAGCCTGCACCGCCAGCTGGAGCGCAAAATCGCCGAGTTTCTCGGGATGGAGGATGCAATTCTCTATTCCTCCTGCTTTGATGCGAACGGCGGGCTGTTTGAGGTGCTGCTGGGACCGGAGGATGCGATTGTTACCGACCAGCTGAATCACGCCTCGATCATTGACGGAATCCGGCTGTGCAAGGTGCCGAAGGAGCGCCGGCTGATCTATCAGCATGCGGATATGGCGGATCTGGAGGCGAAGCTGAAGCAGGCGCGGGCGGGCGGTGCCCGGTTTGTGATGATCGCTACTGATGGCGCATTTTCGATGGACGGTGATGTGGCGAAGCTGGATCAGATTGTGCCGCTGGCGGAGAAGTATGATGCGCTGGTAATGATTGACGACTCCCATGCGACCGGTTTTATGGGCAAGACCGGACGCGGGACCCACGAGCACTGCGGGGTGATGGGCAAGGTGGATATCATTACCACCACCTTCGGCAAGGCGATGGGCGGTGCCTCGGGCGGTGTGACCGCTGCCCGGAAGGAGATTGTGGAGATTTTAAGACAGCGGTCCCGACCGTATCTGTTCTCCAATACGCTGTGTCCGGTGGTGGCGGCGGCGACGCTGAGGGTGATTGAGCTGCTGTCGCAGACGACCGAGCGCCGGGACAAGCTGGAGTGGAACACGAAGTATTTCCGGCAGAAGATGACCGAGGCGGGCTTTGACATCAAGCCGGGTGAACATCCGATTGTGCCGATCATGCTCTACAATGCGAAGCTGGCGCAGGACTTTGCCCGGGATCTGTATCACGAGGGGATCTATGTGATCGGGTTCTTCTATCCGGTGGTGCCGAAGGGTCAGGCGCGGATCCGGGTGCAGTTGTCGGCTGCCCATGACAAGGAGCACATTGACCGGGCGATTGAGGCGTTCGTCAAGGTCGGCAGAAAATACGACATCCTCGGGAAGAAGCGGGAGGAGATCATCGCCCGCTACGGCGAGTAAGCCGGGTTTTCCGCATCCAGGGGCGTCCGGTCGGACGCCCCTTTTTATTAAGGGATTTCTCCACTCCGCCTCGCTGTCGCTCGGCTCCGGTCGAAATGACCGAAAAAAGGTGCCTCGGCGTCGTCCGGTCGAAATGACCTTCCTCTTTTCCGTCATTCCGAGCGAGGCGTAAGCCGAGTCGAGGAATCCCCCCTTCTGTCATTCCGAGTTTGTCGAGGAATCGCTTTATTCCTCCACTCCGATGTCCGGGCTGAGGTCGCGCCAGCCCGGGTTCATCTGCCGGATCAGCGCCTCCTTCTTTTCCCGGCGCCAGCGCTTGTTCTGCTTTTCCCGGGTGATGGCATTAACCGGGTCTTCGTAGACCTCATACCAGACCAGCCGGTTGATGTTATATCTGGCGGTGAATCCGGGGATGAGTTTGTGCTTGTGTTCATACACCCGGCGCCGGAGGTCGGCGGTAACGCCGAGATAGAGTGTGCCGGTTCTGCTTGCCATCAGGTAGACATAGAACTGGCGGGACACAGAGATATGGTATTACAATGGAATTATGAGGCAAGGGATTTCTCCACTCCGCCTCGCTGTCGCTCGGCTCCGGTCGAAATGACCGAAAAAAGGTGCCTCGGCGTCGTCCGGTCGAAATGACCTTCCTCTTTTCCGTCATTCCGAGCGGAGTGAAACGGAGTCGAGGAATCCCTCCCTCCCTTCTGTCATTCCGAGTTTGTCGAGGAATCGCTTTTCAGAGATTTCTCCACTCCGCCTCGCTGTCGCTCGGCTCCGGTCGAAATGACTGGAAGAAATATGCCTCGGACGTCGTCCGGTCGAAATGACTGCCCTCTTTTCTGTCATTCCGAGCCTGTCGAGGAATCGCTTTTGAGGGATTTCTCCATTCCGCTTCGCTTCAGTCGAAATGACTGTTCCTTTAGTCATTCCGAGCTTGCCGTCCCTCCTTCTGACATTCCGAGCGAGCCGAAGGCGAGTCGAG